>JAPLNJ010000276.1 GCA_026692885.1 Planctomycetota bacterium
AGTGACAACTCACCCCCCCTGTTCAAACCAGATGCTCTGGGGAGGGGGAAGGTTTGCGCTAGCGTCATCTCCCGCTCCTCTGTCTCGCTCTCGCTGCTTCCATGGCGGTGAAGAAATCAGAGTATGAATAATTCGGGATCAAGTTGGAATCAAGCACTGTCACCATCGGCAGCGACCAAGGCTGCGATGTTGTGTTGCCGAACGACGGACAGGTCCATCCTCACCACGCCAAGATCAAGATGGTGGTCAACAGATGGATGATCGAGTCCGAAGGCGACTGGCTGATCCGGGTCGGCAACGGCGTACCAGGGCGCAAGTGCTGGCTCAAGCCCAGTGACGAGATTCTTCTCACCACCTCCGGGGCCAAGATCGTCTTCAACATGACGCAGCCTGCTGGCGGTCAGGTCATCCACGCCGCAGATATGGCGTTGGGGGAGGAAGATCCTGAGTTGCCGAAAGCTCCGCCAGCCCAACCCGTCGTAACAACTGGAGCCACACGAGCCGCAGTGTCTCCAAAGCCGCCACTTTCGCCGCCTGCGCCCAAAGGTCCTCCACCGCTTCCACCAGATGCCATCGGATCGCCTCTACCGCTTGCGTCAGGTCCGCCGCAATTGCCAAAATCAGAGGAGCCGCCCGCCACGCCCGCCACTCAACCAGAGACGCAAAGAACCTCGGCTCCGTCACCCCATGCAAATGCCTCGGTATCCCCCGATTCTGCGACTCTGCGACGAAAGATCGAAGGATTGAGACAGTCCCTGGTCCAGCAAGTCCTGAACCCGCAATCCGACGTTTCCAACATTGAACCCATTGCTACGTTCCGTGACGAGCACACCCGCCTGCAAGACCAGTTGAAACAACTTCAACATCGCCAGCAAGAACTCAGCAAGGCGAAGGCCGAGTACGAACCGCTGGACAACGCATACCAACAGAAGACCAAGGAATTGGCTGCCGCCGAAGCCAACCTTAAGCAGTTCGCTCGACCCCTCGGCAAGGCCGCTTTCGAGGCTCTTGTTGCAGGGCATGTGCAGAATCAGCCCATCTTCAACGACCGCTTTGCTGTCCATGCTAGAATTGGCGAACTCCAGACTGAGCACGACCGCCTCGCATCTCCCCATGATGCTGGAATGGTTCAGAAAACGAAGGCCAAGGCCCAGCAACTCGTCGTAGCTGGAAAGATCAAGCTGGAGGAGATCAAGGTCGGCAAGTTGGAAGAACAGATCGGCGGTCAATTGATTGCCTCGAACAAAGAAGACTCGGTGCGTTGTGACCGCACAGTAGAGACTTTGGTTGCACTTGCAAAACAAAGGAGCGTGATTGCCCAGCCGTCGTAGTCCAGCCCGGCCTTCCGCACGATGCGGACGACCTGGGCCACGATGACGGCCTTCGTTGATTTCGCCTTTCCGTTTTGTGATCCGCAATTGGACGTGTTTTCAGTGGGTGTCATGGGTTTGGACCTGTCAAAATGCCTGTTTGATTTCGGGAACCACCGATTATGCGAAATTGGGCGTGCGCCCCCGTCTCGGCCGTTCGCCGGTGTCAGCCGGTACGATGCCGGGGCCGGATGCCGCCTCCCGCCCGCAGCCGATGGACTTCATGGCCGGGAATGCGCCACCTGCCGGTGGTGGGATCTTTCTCGCACTCGATCCGGCCGTCATTGCACCACCGCTCCTGGATCGTGAACTGGCTTTTGCCGAGGATCTCCGCAAGCTCGGTCGTGGTGTACCACTCCTTCTCGAATCGCTGGCCCTGGACGACATCATGAATCTCGTTCACGGTCCGCTCCAAGACGACGAGACGACTGTCGATGATCCGTAGGGTGTGGACGATGTCAGAAAGCTCGGTCGGTTTAGAGCGGGTGTCAGTCACCTTCAGTCTCCTCGACGCTGCGGATGGATGGGATCACGCCCAAGTAGTCGGCCGCTCCGTGTTGGCCAATGTGCTCGTAGCTGTCGGCGTAGCGACCGTGACGATCGGCGGGGAGTTCGGAGAACAGGGCGATAATGTCGCCTGAGTCTCTCCAACGTCGGAAAACAACCTTGTGGACTTCCATCGGTCAGTCCTCCAAGTGTTGGGGGAAGTACGCTTCGAGCGTGGTCTGTTGATCGCTGTTGAGAGCCTGTGAAGAGCGAGTCAACTCCGTCGCCCATCGGGTGCTCGTCGCCGCTGTGGATGTGACGGACAGCGAAGAAACTGGTGTATGATGCCGGTGTCAGCCGTGTGCCCCATCCCAACAATTGCATTGCTGGCCGCTTATGGCGTCGGCTTCATCGGGGGACTTACGCTCTGCGGGTGGGTGCTGGTGCGGCCCCAGCAGTCGTCAGCTTGACGCAGCGTCAGGCGGACGATCAGAACCACGATGCGAAGGTGGGGCCGTCACCGCCCTGGCGAACGTGACGAACCAGGGCCAGGGCTCGCTTGAACTCGGCCATGGGGTCTCGATGGTGGCCTCGGCGACGAACGGCGTTCTGAATTGCCAGTTCACCGACTTCCCGCACGGTGTCACGCACGTCGGCGCACTCGGTGTTGTGGCTGGCGAACCGCTTGCTGGCCCAGTCGTAGTACCATTCACAGAAAAATGCCTCCCCCGTCGTGTAGTAGGCGATGGCATTGGCGGCTGATTGCGGCGTGAAGTACCCAAGGGACTCGGCAATCAGGTGGGCTGTCAGGCAGGGGAGGCGTTGGATCACGTCCCCCCGGGTTCGTACCTTCGTGGCGGTCATGGTTCGGTTCCTTTCGGACCTACAACTCGGTGTCACGGCCTGCCGAAGCAGCTTTCGCACGGGAACAGGCCGTAGACCTCGATCCCTTCCCCCTTCGCAAATCGTTCCGCAGCCTGATCGCTGCGGAACCAAGCGGCGTTTGCCCACGGCACCCACCGTCCCTTGCGGTCCAGGTAGAGGTTCTCGGTCAGGCTGTTCTTGCGGATCTTCACTCTTGTAAATCGCATGTTGTCCTCCGTGGACACGGGTGCGGTGTCAGGCAACGACGGCCGATTCTGCTTCCGTCAACAACTCCTTGACGTGGTCCAGCAGTTGCTCCAAGTCGGCTTGGTCTTCGTCGCTGGTTCCCACAACCTGCACGAATCGGATGGTCCGTTTGATTGCCGGAATGAACCGTCGCAGGAAATCGGGATCGTTTTGATCAACCGCAAAGTTGTAAAACAAGTACCCGTCCCCTCGCTTTCGTGGCGGATGGTCGTAGACGGGATCGCATCCCCATAGTGCAGCGTAATCTTCGGGGCCAAAGTCGTTAAACATGAGCGTTCTCCTTTACCGGAACGTAGATGGCAGAGTGTTTTCACCAGGTGTCACCCCCGGCTTTTCGGTGGATGATCTCGGTGTCAATCCGCCGCCAGACCGTAGCCGCCGAACTTCGTGGCCGGGGATGCGCCCTCTCGATTTATGAGCGGTTCGTGGGGCCGGACGGTGTGTCTTGCCTGTTCTCGTGGTCTGATTGACCTTGAATTGGGCACTGCTATTCGAGAATCTGGGCAAAATCACGCCACTATATCCCCGTGGTTGTGGCGTTTAAGGCGGATGAAGACGGCACGGATGATCTGCACCTATTGAGGGGCGCAGCTTGAACCGCCGCCGCAATCTGGTCGTCGGACACTGCAAATCACGCCACTATATCCCCACGGTTGTGGCGTTTAAGGCGGACAAAAACGGCTCGGATGATCTGGCCCTGTTCAACTTCTCGGGTGCCGTTGGGGAACGCAGCTTGAACCGCCGCTGCAATTTGCTCGCCGGTCACTGCCGCCAAACCGAGCGCCCTGACCGCCGCCAGAATAGCGGGGTACTCTATATCCGAGGTTTCCTTCGCTCGTGAGTTGTCTTGGCGAGTTGGCCTGCTGGGACGCTGGGCGACTGCCCGTTTCTTGGTGTAGAACAACACCGGCCGTCCATCAAAACCGCAGTTGGTCTGTCGCACTTCGAGGCAGACCTGTTGCAGTTCTAAAGTGTAGAGTGGGCGGCGGGTCCGGGTGTCATAAACGGGGTGCGGAAACGCACTGCCGATCAACTGGTAGAATCGCTCACGAGATAAACTGACCATCGCCGCCATTTCCGTTACCGAAATGGCGACTCTGGTTTGGTGGTCGTCACTCATCGACAAGTCTCCCACAGGGATTACACAGGACATGCACTACACCGACACAGGACATGCACCACACCGACGCAGGACATGCACCACACCGACACGGGAAGCTGATTACAGGGACACAGAATCTTGACGCCATCACGCCAGATTTTCACAACAATTGGACAGGTGGTCCCGGCCAGTAGCGGTCAGTTGCCGACGCCCTTGGTCATCCTTGATGACGAGGCCCGAACGGAGTAGATACGGCTCGATGACTTGGGCCACGGTCCGGCTCGGCAACCCCAGCATGGAGGCCAACACGTTGAGGCGGCTTGCCCCATCGGCCAGTAATTCGAGGTACTTTATCTCGGTGATTCCGAGTCCACGAATGTCGATTTGCTCCAACTGGCACGCTCGGGCGAGGTGATCAACCGTGATCACCGTGTCATTCTGCGCCCGGCAGACCCGGCGACAGCTTTGCAGCAGCCTGAGTGCCAGCCGTGGCGTGCCCCGGGCACGCTGGGCGACGTAAGCGAAAAGCTCTTCTTCCTCGACCGCCCAGCCCAACGAGTGGGCACGCTGCATGAGCAGAAGGATTAACTCCTCGTCGCTATAGAAATCGAAACGAAGTAGCAACTTCATCCGATCCCGAAGTGGCTGGAGAAGACAATACTCGTCAGTCGTGCTCAAAAGCAGCGTGAAGTCGCAGAGCGGGATCGGCTGCAGGGACTTCCCCGCCAAGCCGGTCTGCAACAAAACTTTTCGCTGATCGACGGCGAGGTAAAGTGCGGTTTGGAAATCCTTGCGCAGTTCGTGGCACTCGTCGATGTGTACGACGTGTTTGTCTTCGGCCGACAGCAAGACACAGTTGAGGTCAGCCGAAGTCTGAATCGACTGGCCGAGAACCTCGTGAAATTCCGTTGCCATCTCACGAGCGAGAATACTGGCCAACTGGCTCTTGCCCAAACCAGGCGGGCCGACCAGCAAGCAGTGATCCATGGGCCGGTTGTCTGCAAAGGCGGCGTCGATGGCCACCGAGCACTGCTGAATTACGCTACGTTGGCCCACAAGATGGGACAAGCTGGTGGGGCTCACATCGCCGATGTCACTGAACGTTTCTTCCGACATAGAATCCTCCGTTACACTTTTTGGATTGGTCGCTGGCCCAACTCGGTGTCACGAGTGGGCTGTTGATCATGCCATGAATCCGAGTGATCTTTAGCCGGTGTCAGAATCGTCACCAAAGCGGGAAAGAAGCGGGCGCAGGAGCCCGTAGACGCTGTCGCTCTTACCGGCGAGGGGGTCAAGCAACAGCGGCGGGCTCCTGCGTAAGATATTTTGCGTACTGAGGGCCGGGGATGTACTTCGTACCCCGCTTTCCGAGAACGCCATCCTGCACCATTCGTGCCAGCACGTCTGCGAGGCGATTAGGGTGCGGGCTGTTCGGATCTCGTGGGGCTCGCTCCAGCCAGCGGCGGCGGGCTCGGCCGAAAAGAGCCATGCTGCCCTGTCGGCCCGACCGCTGAAGCAGTTCCACGATGCTGCGATAGTCCTGCTCGTCCGGTGGATACGTCGGTTTTGCCGGTTTCGGTTTCGGTGCCGGTCGCCGGTTGGCTTCGGGCCTTGTGCCGTCGAAGTCCTGGAACCTACTCACGAGCCGCATCAGCGACCAGTTATTAGTTTGTTGAGCGTACTGCTGGATCACCTGCACGATCTTCTTGCGGCCGGTGTCAGCGTTGCTGTGGCCGTACCGTGCCCGCTGCGATCTTGTTCCTGTACCGGCGAGGATCGAGTTAAACAGATCCACGAGGTCGATGTCAGGCGTGGATCGCTGTCTGAGCAGTGTCGTGATGTCACCCATGATTTCCTGACTGTCGTCAGCCGCTCGACCTGGGATCTCGTCAGCGGACACCACCCCTGGGCCACCCTTGCCATAACCGATTGACCACGCTCCTGGCCGCTCGCTTCGCCGTAGTGCTGGGATTCCACCCTGGGCGATGCTTCTCAAATCGTTGCTGAGAAACGTCCGAAAACGTGCCTCTAATGGGTTGCCGGTCTGAAGGTTATACGGACGGTTCTGATCGATGTCGAAGAGCGCCTGCCTTGGCAGACCTCGCTCCCCAACCGGGCTCAGCATTCTGAACACAATCCGCTGGAGGCAGTCTTCCGGGTCGTACTGCTGGGGAATCCCGTTTCGGATCAGGGCTCCGAGGATGTAGCTGACGAAGCGAAACGGTCGCAGAGCCTCGAATGCCTGTCGTAGTGCAGGATCTCGTGTGCGCTGGATAAGCCCTTCCAACTGCCTGTGAAATTCACGCTCGTAGGACGCCACCACACCGGGATCTAGGAGACTCGCTTCCTGAAGGTCAAGCCACGCCGCAAAACTAACCATGAAGGTATTTAGGGGGGCGGCAGCGGATTTCTCGACGGCGGTTGGCTGACTCGTGGAACGATTTTCATGGAGGTGTCCGGTGAACACAGCGAGGCTGGGAGGGTTCCGTTCGCCAGGGGACACCGGCTTAACAAGATTTTGGTGAATTCTGTTGCGGCCAGATTTGGACGCCGGGTGCGGCGGCTGTGCGACGGAAGGAGGCGGACGAGCCGACGACAAAAACCGGCCAGAGAAAAGGGGTTACGGCGTGGCGGCGGAACGGCGGTTGGCCGTCGTCTCAATTTTCACGGAATCGCCGAAGACCAGACGCCCTCAGTCCCGGAAAGCGTCTCATCGGCGGCTTGTGAGCGGCAGAAATCTGCGATAACGTGGGACACCGGTGGTTGAAGAAATCACCAACATGAAACCCACCACGCAAAGATCACGGCTCGCCATCACCAGCAGGGCCACCGTCATCTGGCTGATCCTGATCGCCGCCGAGATTCTGCACGGCATTGCCCGTGGCATCTTCCTGGTTCCACACGTCGACGAATCCAGGTCCAGCCAAATCGGCGTGTTCACCGGATCGATCATCATCCTGGTTGTCGCATTGACGTTCGTCCGTTGGCTCAGTGCATCCCGGACCACCGATCTGTTGATGGTCGGCCTGCTGTGGCTGGGCCTGACACTGGCTTTCGAGGTGCTGTTCGGACGGCCCGTTGGTGGGCCTTCGTGGGAGCGGCTGACGGCAGACTACAACATTCTGGAGGGCGGGCTGCTGCCGTTCGGGATACTGGTGCTGCTGCTGTGGCCGTTGATTGCGGACAAACTACGTCAATAGCCCCGCTTCGGCGGTGCCGACCGAGGCTGCCTCTGGGAAGCCGGGTTCGGCCTTCGTTCCGATCTGGTAGAATAGCCTCAACCGTTGCGAGTTGCGGAAAAGGGAGACCGCCCTGATTCCGTGGACCGAAGTCAAGGGTTTTGCGGAAGCCAAGCTGAATTGGCAGAAAGTCATGGTGCTGACAGCCAGTAACCCGCCCGTGGCGACCATGATTCTGCCGATGGCGGTGTTCCAGTTGATGCGGGGGAGGTTGCCGGTGGGATTGGTTCAGCAGTGCGATAGGCTTGAACACGATTGTGGTGGGAATGAGTCGTATGCCAAGTCCAGATCTACAGCATCGGGTCGAAATGTGCCGTCAGGATTTTGAGGCAGAGAGGGGCAGGCCGTTTGACCATTTCTTCTGCCCCATTCTCCACTGCGATCAAGACGTGGAACTGTGCAAAGGGCATGTGATCCCCGACGCCTTTGGAACATGCCGTGCTTGGGTTCCACAACGAAAGGATGTTGACAACTTTTTTGGATCTGTTGCTGAAGCCGACTTCCTGGGCGTAGTACAAGATCGGGGGAAGAGCCCTTTCGACCTGTGGATAGACCGAAAAACACGCAGTCGCCATCGACCACGACTTGAGCACCAATGCGTCAATCTGGATTACTACTTTCCAAAGCGAGTTGATCCCGTTGCTGGTCAGACAATCGTGCATGTGGCTGGCGACCAAGGGGAAAGACTGTGCGACGTTGTGGTAAAGGCGTCACGAGACCAGATGATGAACCTTGTCGGTGAGCAGTTACAGATCGTCATCGACCAGAACTTTCGTGCAGCCATAGTTGCCTCAGTACTGAAGGCAGCACACCTGACACTCTTCAAGATGCTCGGTTACCGATACGTCTTTTCGGCTGGCGGGCAGTACCTTGCTGACATTCTGAGTCGTTTCTACCTATTGAATCACGGATCGACGCAAAACGTCTCGGATGAAGTCTTGAGTAAGTACTTCGGGCCGTTGGGATGTATGATCTCGCCGATGATGGTGCGGAGCGGCACCGCTCCCCAGGGAACCGTGCTTGACAACCAGGTATTAGCCTGTGTCGGTGCAACGCAAGGTGTGTTTGCACTTGGTGTGGTGGTCAAAGCCGCTGACGATTTGTTCTGCGTGTTTCTGCCGCCAAACGAGGGTAAAGCGATTGACACGTACTCTGGGTTCCTCCTGGAGCCACCGAGATCCGTTCTGGTAAAGATTCTTCGTTACTACCCTGGCGAAGCCGAAGAGACGTCGTGCTGGGAAATCGGGCCGGACGCCCCTGTGCGCATCCCGTTGCCGGACTCGTTGCCGGATATGTCGCCTCCCAGCGGAACAGAAGTGTAATCGTCCGGCACGGTCAGTGCTGCGGCAACCGGATCTCGATCCCGTAGCTGGGGGCACGCACATGTTGCCGTTCAGCAGGAAGCAATCGCCGCCGAACATCTTCCTTCCGGTGATCCCACGGCGGCGACCGAACACCTGACGGATGCGGCGGGCGAGGGATTCGCTGTAGGCTCAATGGGTCAGTCCTGTGGTTCCGGGTCTCGGACTTATGAGTTCGCCTTCTTCGGTTTCTGGTGAAGCCTCTCAGACGGTCGAGGAACCTGAAGGCTGTCCATTGCGGTTAGCGTGTCCGGGAAAGCAAACGGTGGAAGTTCGTTTTGCCGCTCGAAGATCGCAATCGTCAGGTTGTACAGCAGGATTTGCAGGCCGATGTTCGCACCTTGATGCTCGGACTCAAACACACCATAGCTGCGCTCGTTCACGTTCGTGCCGGAACAAAGTGATAGATGCCTAAGCGAGCCAACAAAGTGCGGGAGGACATACACTGCTGTGTCGCAATCAGACTCAGGATGAACGTAACGACTGTTCTCAGTGTAGGCATCGAGCAGTACTTTGCGATATGTCTCAGGATTTCTGTCGGTTTCATCTTCGAAGCTGACCACTGCTGAGAATACTGGCTTCAATTCCGACCAACCGGCGTAGCTCTTGGTCGTAGGATGTTTGCGAGTCTTCTGCTGAACGATGACATCGAGAAGGTGTTGCTTGGCATCTACTGCCTGCCGTATGCCATTGGCTAACGTGTCATTGTCGCTGACACGACGGAAGGTCCGCTTTACCTGGATCATGCCGAGCACTGCTTCCGGCTGAATAATTACAAAATCTTCGAGACGGAAAACGGGTCGGTAGTCATTGATGTCGTGGATCAGAATATCGATTTCAGGCCCGTGATATTCCTTCCCGTCTCGCTCGACCCTACCATAAACGTATCCCTTATCGACGCTCATTCCCTTCAGCAGGTGACGCCGGAGGAAATCCCGCAACAGAATCTCGCAATGCGTACCGGGGTGGGTCCAGTCTTTGGTCTGTCCAAGAAGTTGATTGATGTTCTCGTATTGGGCAAGGAGCAATTCTGCCTGACTAGAGTAGAATTTGACCAGACCTTCGGAATGTGATTTCATTGTTCAGGACCCCCTTGACAAGCCTTAGTCCGCCGCCGTGACCTGCGACGGGCTGAATCTCGCTGTCCGGGTGCCTGCCACTACGTTCCCGGAAACAATTGCACGCCCAGCCATTGTCGCAGGAGAACCACCACCGGGACAACAGGTATGGCGGCAATCAAGGGCAAGACCACCGCCAGCCCACCAGCGTGGCGGCGTGGCTGGCCGGTCCCCTGGTACTGTGTAGGCTGGCAGGTACACCACCGTCCGTGACGCCTGCAAGCGATCCGCCACCACCGAAGAACCGGGCCTGACCATGGAGGAAGCCATCCAGGAAGTTGGAGGAAACGAGTTGGCGGAACTGGGCGTCCAAATCCCCTCGAATTTGGTCACGGACTGCGTGCGTCTGTGCTGCAACCTGTGCCCGCTGGAAGACGACCCTTCGCTGATTGAGCCGGATGCCCTGTCCAAGGATCGGACGAAGTTCGATGAAACTGGCGACCAGAAGTACGTCGAGAAGGCGCACCGGCGTGGCAAGTTCGGCTGGAATGTGGGTGGGGCCTCGAACATGCGTTGCCAGTTGTCGAGCTTGGGAGGTTTGTCCGGCGTGGCTTCGGTGGTCTGGTCCAGTATGGTGAACAAGATCGGGTTGGCCTCCAGGTACGCCCGCACGGCGTCCACCAGGGACCGCTGGTAGTTCTTCGCCGGTTTGTAGCCGTTGATGTACGGCAGGCCCAGTTTCAGCAGCACGGCGCTCACGTTTTGGTGCTTGAACTCGACTGATCCCTTGGATCTGGCGGCGAGCGTTTCACGCAGCAGCCAGTTGTGCTCGGCCTTGCTGTAGTCCCGGCCAAGCATATCCAACTGGAGTAGGTCAAAGTAGTCGGCGATCAACAGGCCGACTTCAACATCGGACCAGACGGTGGGCGTTTGCACTTGGTCGTCGGGCATGGCTTCGACCTTGAATCCCAGGCGCCTCAACTCGTAGTTGGCTTGGCCCGGTGCTTCGCCGCCGCTAAACCTGCTCGGGTGCAGAATTTCGCCGGTCAGGTGCCAGTCAGCAATCCCAATGACGGCCTTCGGGGGCGTAGCGTTTGCCGTCATGGACCAGTTCGTACCCGTGGGCTTGCCGAACGGGTAGTCGATCCCCGCATCGAGGTCGGCTAGGGCCTTGAGGACGTGTTCACGGGTCAGACCTTTGGGTATCGACTGGGGCATGGGGCCATGATAGCAGGTTGGGGGTGCGAAGTCAGCAACGTCAGTTATCGTCCATTGAAAAAAGCAGAAGCTGACGCTCATCCGTGCCGGACTCCATTTGTGACTTCTTTGCCAGATATTCTCGGATGACAGCCTCCGCTTTGACCGAGTTGACGAGAGACTCTCTTCGCAAATAGTCATCAAGACCTGGAAAATGAACATTGCATAACTGCTGAATCTTCAGCAACACCATATTCGCTACGGCCTTCAAGTCGCCTTGCGGCGCCACAACATCATTCGCACCAAGCAATTCTAAGGGCTCCTCACGGACACGGATTACTCGCCAGCCTGCATCTTCCAGCAGCGCCGTCTTCCTCTTATCCCCTCCAATCTTCTCCTGATGCCAGTACCAGCCATCGAACTCCACAACCAGTCGAAAGTCTGGAACGACAATATCGACATCGACAATCTTGTCAGCCACCACAAGCTTATGCTCGTCTAGATCTATCGCTAGGAACCCCTGTAGTTCACATGCAAGCAAGATTTCATCCCGTGACCGTGGAGCTAATTGACCCCGAATTATTCATACTCTGATTTTTTCACCGCCATGGAAGCAGCGAGAGCGTGACAGAGGAGCGGGAGATGACGCTAGCGCAAACCTTCCCCCTCCCCAGAGCATCTGGTTTGAACAGGGGGGGTGAGTTGTCACTGACCAGGTCAGTCCCGAAGTACCTCCACCAGATGAGCGTGGCGGGGAGGCGGCCGC
>JAPLNJ010000277.1 GCA_026692885.1 Planctomycetota bacterium
CTCAAAGAAGGGCCGTTTCCGTTCACCCACTGGATGAACCTCCATGCTCGAAGTGGGACAGTCAGAAAACCCAGTGAACAGCGGCCAAATTAGCAGAATTCCTCCAATGCGCAAGGGGGTAGCGTGAATAATGCGGGTTGAATCCTATGCGGACCACAGGAGCCAACGGAAGCACCAAGGGAGACCGATCATGGCGAGCGACGAACACTCTGATCAACGAAAGCAGAATCTCACAGATCTGCCAACCAAGAAGCCAATGCTTTCTTCGAAGCAGCCACCCGTCGACTTCAAATGCGACAGATGTAAACGTTCCGCCCAGACCACAGAATCGGGAGACTTTTGGTGCGTTTGGTGTCAGGACTGGGCAAGCTCTGAAAAGCGGCAGCAGGTTCTTGTTTCCTCCCCCCGAGCCGTAGCTGAAAAATGGGAGGCATACGTCGGCAGTTTCCTTGGCGGGTTTAGAGTCGGGAAGGAACGGGCGGTCCAACTCGTCAAGCCGGCGTCGGTGGGATTGCTTCGTGGCGGTGGACTTGAGTTGTCGGCACGGTACGATCCACCTGGAAGCGGTTGGCTGGCGTTAGTCGCATCCATCATTACCGTCATTTTGGTGTTCGCACTCGCCCAAACACTCGGCTTCATGGGCGGCCCCGGCTGGCTGCTGTGGTACATACTGATTGTAGCGATGCGCCGCCGCGAGGTAACCTTCAACCTACTTGATGCCGAGTCCGTCGTGGTCGATGAGAAGAACCGCAGGTTTGCATTTCGATCGAAGTTCGATCAAGTGCCTTGCTGGTTCGCCATCGAGATACGAACCCGCTTTGATGAGCTGCAAAGCCGCGTCAACACGAGTTTCCAAGGAAAGGTTACGGACGGCGACGTGACGCGTCCTAGTATGACGGTCGTGATTGTCCTACTGTTGTTCCTTGTCCTCCTATTCTCGCTGATGGCCTGGGGATTCATCACATCGATACACTAGCGTTTGGCCGAGTCAAAACAGGAGTCGAGACGGGGACGCAGTTAGTTTCTGGAAGGAAAGGCCGAACTTATGAAGGATTAGATTGTGCGGTGACCGAAATTAGCGGCAGGGCGCAGTGAGAGACTGATTGACACGGTGAGCGTTGACCGGTGAGAAAGCCAGCCACAATCTAATCCCTGGTTCAACTTATAACTTATGAAGGATTAGATTGTGCGGTGACCGAAGCTAGCGGCAGGGCGCAGTGAGAGACCGGTTGACACGGTGAGCGTTGGCCGCCAGCGGGTGATGCGTCGCCAGGCAATTACCCGTCTTGACCCGCTGGCTCAGACGGTTATACTTTCGGTATGAAAACCGCTGTTTCAATCCCGGACGACGTTTTTGACGAAGCTGAGCGTCTTGCGAGTCGATTGCAGACTTCGCGTAGTCGGCTGTACGCGCGGGCTCTGGCCGAATTCGTGGCCCGACACGGCGACGACCGTGTCACGGCGGCGATGGATTCGGTGGTCGAAGACGTTGGGACTGGGGTCGACGAGTTCACCCGTGAGGCCGCGCATCAAGCACTGCGGCGAGTGGATTGGTAATTGGTCAAGGCGAAGTCTGGTGGGCCGATATTGGCGAGCCAATCGGCTCGGCACCCGGTTTCCGGCGACCGGTTGTCGTAGTGCAGTGTGATGCGATGAACCGAAGCCGAATCGGAACGGTCGTTTGCGTACCGATGACAAGTAACCTCAAATGGGCGAACGCTCCCGGAAACGTTTTGCTGAAGGCAAGTATGACTGGACTGCCCCAGGACTCGGTTGCCAATGTTTCCCTGATTGTTGCTCTGGACAAGGGCCAGCTGACTGAACGCAGTGGCAAGCTTCCGAGGCGACAATTTGAGGCCGTTCTCAATGGAATCGATGTGGTCCTCGGTCGCTGATTCCGGCTCGATGGAGTGTCGAACTATTGGATGGACCACAGGTGCCGGCATGGTCCGGGATGGAAACAGGTTGGATGACGGCACCGTGGTCATCCAGGTTGTTCTGCTGGAAGCCACGGCCGCTGCCTGCGCGAAGTGGAAAAGGGGCTCGCGGACGGGGACCCGACGCTCGGCACTGGCGGCTGCGATCGCTAGGCTCATGTTCGACACGCATCCGGGTGGCACGGCGATCGTCTTGACGTTCGTTGGCTGGGTGTTGACTCTGGGGACGGCAACCGCGACAATTGCGGCATGGATTTCGAGGTCGTCGGGACCATCGCCAACATCGAAGTGATTGCCATCGGGCGGTCGATCCGAGAACTGCCGCGATTACGGCGGGTCTACGGAACGGGACGCTGGAGGAAGCTCAAGGGCATGGCTACGGTGCGGCTTACCGACGGCATGCTGTACCGAGCGGAATTGCACTGGTACGAGGCTCACGGCGTCGGCAAACACGAAATGAAGATCAAACAGTTCCTTACGTGATGTCATGGCCAGGAAGAAAGAGACAGTTCGGTTCGCCATCTGCGTCAGCAACGACGGGTATCCGGCCTCGCTGGAACCGCGCAAGATCTACCGGGTGCTCCCCGACCAAGTGGCCGCAATACGGCATTTTGTTCGTGTCGTTGACGAGTCGGGGGAGGACTACCTATACCCGGAGGACTTCTTCGTTCCCGTTGAAGTCCCGCAGGCCGCGCAGGGGGCATTTGCTCACGCTTCCTAAGCAAGCTTCCAGAACACGATACCTGATCGTCGAGAAATATGCTCCCCCCAGCAGAACCACGCGGTGAACGGGAGCCGCCGATCGGGCAGGTTTTGAAATCATAGTTGTTTGGCGGCGGACCCGTTACCGCCATCGTTACGTGTGGAAGAAAGACGGGCTCGCTACGGCGACCGTCAGCTGCTTCTGCGGGTCGCCATAATGAACCCCTATTCACCACCCGAAGCGGCACCTCTACCGCGGCGATCCGCATTCGCCCTCGTGGCTCTTCGTACCGTGGGCACTGTCGTTCTATTGGTTTCGCTTTTGCCAATCGGGGTGACTCTTTTTCTGGCAGATCAGGAGTACCTTCACACGCTGTTGTTGGATCGTCAGCTTGTGGGAATCACGGTGGCGGGTTGTGAGCTTTCCGCTCGCGCAATCCTGCGCGGCAGTTCGTTGGTTACAGGGGTCCTTTGGGGCGTCGGAGCAGTCTGTATTCGAGGCGTTCCCATGCGATCGGGATGCCGTCGCCGCCATCCGGACGGACCCTGAGATGTTCGGCTGATGCGTCTGTTGGATCGATCTACACGGGCCCGGAGTCGCGACGGCGGCGTCACCGATTGACAACCGCTGCGTAACCTGCCAATGTGCGGAAGTGACTATCACCCCCGCTCGCCGGCACTGTATACTGATGGCGGCGGGCTTCGTCGGGCGACAACCGCCCGGCCGCTGTTCAGTGATCACCAAAATTGAGGAGTGCCACGGACAAATGCCCGAAATCAGTCGATTCCTGGGAATCGTCATTCGGATGTACTTCCGCGACCACCGGCCGCCGCATTTCCACGCAGAGTATGGGGAGCACGAAATCACCGTGGACATCGATAGCGGCATCGTCCAAGGCCGGTTTCCGCGGCGGGCGTTGACGGCAGTACTGGATTGGTACAATCTTCATCAAGACGAACTGGCTCGAAACTGGGAACTCATGCAGACGCGGCAGCCTTTGAACCCAATTGAGCCTCTGGAGTAGATCCATGTTCCTACACGTTACCAAGGCTCGGCACATCGCGGATTATCGCGTTCACGTGTCCTTCAACGACGGCACCAGTGCGGAACTCGACCTGTCTGACTCGTTGGACGGACCAATTTTCGAACCGCTCCGGGACGTCGAGTATTTTCGGTCGTTCTCGATCATCGGACACACACTAGCATGGCCAAACGGTGCTGATTTCGCGCCGGAGTACTTGCATTCACTCGTCCCAGCTCCGGCGAGCACGTAACCAGGCCGTGAACCGAAGCGGCCGAAAACGCGTTTCTTGAAATCAATGTCTGTCGCGGCCGCCCGGTTACGGCTGTCGTTACGCGGCGGGAGTGACGACTCTTCGCGCGATGATCCGTCCGACCTCCTGTCGCGTTGCCCCAAGTTTCAGCAACGAGCGAACGAATAGGTCGATGGATACAGCCGGATCTGCTGACTCCATTTTGGCAATTCGCGATTGACTGGAACCCACCCGAGAAGCAACTTCCTGTTGTGTCATGCCGGATGCCAACCGCCGTTGCTTCAGACTCCTGCCGAGGGCCAGACGCATCTCGATCAGGGCCATCTCCTCCTCCGTCAAGCCGAGGAACTCCTGCGCCGATCCGATTTTCCAGCCGGCCTGTTGCAGCCGAGCCCGTTTTGCACTTTTCATGGGTAGCCCTTAGGTATTTTCGCCGTACGCCCGCAGACGCCGTTGGCAACGGTTGATGACGCTCTGCGGCGTCTGTCCGGTCCTCTTCGCGAACACGTCGACAATGACAATCGCATCTGAATCGATCCGGTAGATGATCCTCCAATTCCGGTCGGCGTCGCGAATCCGCAACTCATGGCACGCCGGACCAATGGAGGGCATGGGCCGTGAATGCGGCATCCCGATGTTCTCCCCCTGTTGGAGACGATGCAGGAGCGTGCCGGCTTCGATGCGCGCCGCCGCGGTAAACGGTGGCGTTTTGATCTGGCCTTCTAGCCACACCAGGGGTTTGTCTTCGCCGTTCATGCGGCTCATGATATGTCCGATCGGACATAATGTCAAGCCGTCGTCGACGTCTTGTCTCGGCTGCCCGAACTGGTAAGATGTGGGCTGTGATCTGACGGTTGTTGGGGGGGCCGCGTGAACTCCCGCGTAACCAACGGATGAACGAGAGCGGCGGTTAAGGTCGGTTGGCTCTTGGCACGGCGACAACCGATTGCACCTGTTGGCGGCTCGGCCGTTGACGGTGGAGTAGCCTTCCCGTCGCCAATCGGGTGAATCGAATCGTTCGGCGGCCCGGAAAGAGACTTCACATGGTCATCGAGATCCACGAAGGGAGGCAATATGGATAATTCGTGTGTCGAAACAATGCGAGCGAGGTTTGACCCGAAGGGCACTGAGGAATTGCTTGGGATCTGGCAGCAAGATGACCGCACGACGTATTCGGACGAGGCATTTGAGGCAATCAAACAACTTCTTGCAGCGCGCGGCCATAGTGTCCCCGCTAGGAGGTGCGTTCCAAACGAGAAACAAATGGCAAGACCGAGTCTGTTTTCCTTCCAAGGTCGGATCGGGCGGGCGTCATTTTGGGCTACGTGGCTCAGTTTGATGGGATTGTGCTTGATCGTAGGGCTCGTGAGTGGCATTATTGGCACTTCTGGAGAAGGTGGTGAGGCAATTGCCATGGCCATTCAGATCCTGTTGTTTATCCCAATCGGCTGGGTTGGACTTGCCATGCAAGTGAAGCGATGGCAGGACATGGGGTATTCGGGGTTGATGATACTCATCAACCTCATTCCTTTCTGCATTGGTACCTTAATTTGTCTTGTATGGCTGGGTTGTGTTAAGGGGACGGTAGGTCCAAATAAGTATGGGGATGACCCATTGCAGAGTTCCGCTGATCGTACAAGGGGCGTCGGCTGCACTGTACCATGTCCGCATTGTGGAAGGCATTTGTCACTGGAGACGCGGATATGTCCGCGTTGCGAACAAACCATCAAACGCTAAAGCCGCTGTTTGTTCAGTATCGCGTTTTCGCTTTGCCCCTTGGAGGACGCGTCCGATTGTTGCTCCGAGAGCCACTGGCTGGTGCGGTGACGTTGCTTCGGGCGAATTAAAGGGGTCAGGAGTGGCGTGTTCAGTTTGTGCCTGTCAAGGCCAATTGATTTGATCCCGTTTCTATTCCGCGTTTGGGGCAGGGGAAGGCTTCCCGGTGGAGGCCGGTGTGATCTACTACTCTTCCGCCCCAACGGGGCCAAAACAAATCAGCCCAGGGCAGAGCGTCGCGGCGACAGCCGCAAGCGCCGCCCTGGGTACGGATTCGATTCAGCACGGTAGCCCTGAAAGGGCGAAACAAATCGGTTCATCTCGCACGCATTGTTCGTCCGATGCGGACAGGGCT
>JAPLNJ010000278.1 GCA_026692885.1 Planctomycetota bacterium
GAAGCCCGACGTGATTGAGGAGCGGGTGCGGCCAGGACCCGGGATGAAGTGGTGGGACAGAGTCTTCTTCGCCGTATACCTCCCCAGCTTCCTGGCCATTCTCGTGTTGGCGGCCTTGGACGCGGGTCGCTTCCACTGGACTGGCCTGTTGCCGGTGCCCGTATACGTTGCAGCCTACATGGTCCTGGTCGTGGCCTACGGGCTTGTCCTGTGGGCGATGTGGACGAACCGCTTCTTCTCCAGCGTCGTCCGCATCCAGACGGACCGGGGCCACCATGTGGTCCACGACGGTCCTTACCGCTTTGTGCGGCACCCAGGTTACGTCGGGGCCGTTCTCCTGGGGCTGGCCAGCGCTGTGGCCCTCGGCTCGCTGTGGTCCTTGATCCCGGCGGGGCTGATGGCGATGGCGGTTACCGTTCGCACGGCACTGGAAGACGCCACCCTCAAACGTCAGTTGCCAGGATACGCCGAGTACGCCTCCAGGGTCCGATATCGCCTGCTGCCCGGCGTATGGTGATCCGCACGGCGGGCAGCCACCTGTTGACCACCCACCTCCACGACAACTTGGGCGGCGGGGACTCGCGGCTGCCGATCCCCAAGACCGATCTGCATCTGGCCGTGGGCCTGGGCACGATCCATTGGCCCGCGACGGTCCGCGCCCTGGACGAAATCGAGTACAAGGGGCCCGCCGTGATCGAGGGAACCCGCATCGGCCCCAAGGACACTGGGGAGCAGGACTGGCAACGGAGCGTCTCCGATGTGCATCGCCAACTGGCGGGCGATCGAGGCGTTGGCCAGAAATATCTGATAGGCGGCCCACCAGCATGCCCAGACCAGACCGAACAGGTCGGCGGGGGCTGCATTTGCCGCGCGGCCCGGCGGTGCGGCCGACGTTCGCTTCTGGCTTGTTCCCTGACGTTTGGCGTCCAGCAGCCTGCCGAGGAGGCCCAGGAACGCCACTGCGTCGATCGTGAGAGGCTGTAGGGCTGGAAGCCAGGTGGCCTGTCAACGAGTTTCTGCGGGGCTTTGGCGGCCATCCTGCCGGTCAATCGCCGCAGAGCCCGGATTGTGCATGGGCCGGTCTGAGTCGAGACGCCATCAGAACAGCCGCACCAACGCCAACCAACACCGCCCCAATAACTGTTACCTATTTGTTACCTTTCCGTCATAGCCTAAACAAAAAGGACTCACGGTTATTTTCCGTAAGTCCTTTCATTTCAAGCAAGTGCGAGAGACAGGATTTGAACCTGCACCCCTTGCGGGACTGGATCCTAAGTCCAGCGCGTCTGCCAATTCCGCCACTCTCGCTCACGTTGTATTCGCGTTGATTTCACATTGCAAGTATCACCGTCCCACCGGGAACCGACATTGTGCTGTTTCTGCAACACGATGGCAAGCCGCCACAATCGCAGTCTGGCACGGATGCAACCGGAACCGGCATTGAGACCCTAAGTTTGGCCTGCCTGCGGAATCGCAACATCAATACCCGCGGCAACGGTAGCGCCACTTGTACCCGAGCACGCAGCAAACCGCGATCAGCCTCATGTTCGGGAAGTAGTTAGGCGAGCGGCAGGAAATAATTTACCCGCAGGTCGGCCTTCCCGGGCCAATCGGGACGGTTTGGGAAGACCATCCACCATTGAGTTGGGTATCCGCTGGAGCAGGGCATCCAAAATCACATTGGTGTCCAAAAGCACACGCATCAGCCGTACTTTTCCATCCGCTCTTCCAGAAGAATCCGCTCAACCTCGGCGTCGTCAGGCGGATCATCAGTCTTGACGAAGCCGATCATGGTCTCGAGCGATTGCCGTCGTTCCCGCGAGGGCGGTGCCGTTTCCACGACCGTGTTCTCGACGGATTGCAGGATGCGCGTGGCCAGCATGACCCGCGACTTGACGGGCCACGTCCGCACTTCACGCCAGACCTCACTCAGTCGCTCCGGCTCTTGCAGGATCATCGTTCGAACTTCCCCGTCTGCCACCGTTCACGCTTTCGACAGTATTGTACCCGCCAACTCGATTCGGCAATATCCGAGATTGCATGGCGCAGGAGGGCGAGAAGCACAGAGGACTTGGCGTAGAGCTGCCTGATGGGTTAGACTCTTCCCCGTGGCGAAGAATCGAGAATACCTTACCCCAGACCCTCTCCCCGAAAGCAGGACGAGAGGATTCTTCACGGGAGTACCTGCCTTATGTTAGGTGTCACCTTACCGGCCGACCAATATTTGGGGCGGCTGCAGACAGAACTCGGACGAATCGATCTGGCCGATCTGCGGCTCTGGGCGAATCTGATCTTCGAAGCCTGGGAAAAGGACCGCTTCGTGTTCCTCTTCGGCAATGGAGGCTCCGGCCTGACGGCTTCCCATATTTGCGAGGACTTGGGTAAGGGAACCATTCGGGACCAGGACCTGCGGGACGAATCCAAGCGGCGGCTGCGGGTCCTGAGCCTGACTGATAATCTCGGCTGGATCATGGCGATCGGCAACGACTTGGCCTACGACCAAATCTTCGTCCAGCAACTGATGAACTACGGCAGAGCCGGCGACTTGGCGATCGGCATCAGCGGGTCCGGCAACAGCCCGAACGTGCTGAATGCGATGGACTGGGCCAATCGTCATGGTTTGGTTACCTTTGGACTGACCGGCTACGACGGGGGCCAGCTCAAACAGATGCAGCAGCACGGCCTGCATGTCGACCTGACCGACATGGGCATGGTGGAGAGCATCCATATCTGCCTGTTCCACTGGGTTCTGAACGATGTGCACGCCCGCATAAATCAGGTCGGCCGTTATGCAGCCGCGTCTTAATGAGTCCTGTGCACCAAACGGGCTTCAGTGCAGGTTGCGAATTAACGATTTGTGAATCAGCCCTTGGCGAGAAACCTCTAGCCATGTACCTCGGCATTGAAATCGGTGGAACCAAGCTGCAGTTCGGCGTCGCCACCGGAGACGGCTTGGATTGGGCGGCATTCGAACGCTGCGACGTCGACCCGCGGCGCGGGGCGGCGGGAATCCTGGAGCAAATCGAGCGGGTCGGCACGGAACTGCTGCAGCGGTTCGAGATCTCGCGGATCGGAGTGGGTTTCGGCGGGCCGGTCGACTCGACGACCGGCCGCGTGACCAAGAGCCACCAAATCGACGGTTGGGATGGGGTTCCGTTGGGCGATTGGTGCGCCGAACGACTGGGACGGCCGGCGCGGATCGGCAACGACTGCGATGTGGCTGCGTTGGCCGAAGCCAGCTACGGGGCTGGGCGAGGCAAGTCGACCGTCTTCTACGTGACCGTCGGCACGGGTGTCGGAGGCGGCTTGGTGACCGGCGGCCGCATGTTTGGAGCCGGACGTCCGGCGGTGGCGGAAATTGGACACCTGCGACCGGGACTGGCGGCGGATCAGCCCTCGCTGACCGTCGAGTCAATCGCGAGTGGTCGCGGAATCGAGGCGGCGGCGCGGGCGGCCTTGGGCGGCACACCGGCGGCGGGCTGGGAGGCGGCCTGGCGTGGGATCGCCGCGGGGCGGTTGGAACAGGGCGTAGGGATGCCGCAAGGACACGCGTCCGAATCGCGTTACGCGCTGTGTCCGCCCTCGGCAGAGGCGCAGGAGTTCACCAGCGACTTGCTGCGGCGGGCGGGGGGCGAGCGGGAGCGGATCACGGCCCGACTGGTGGCCGAAGCAGCGGCGGCGGGCAATCACTTGGCCGGGGAGATTTTGCACGGCGCCTGCCGTACACTGGGCTGGGCGATTGCGCAAGTGATCACGTTGTTGGCGCCGGACGTGGTGGTCGTCGGAGGCGGTATTGCTTTGATGGGCGAAGAACTATTCTTTCGTCCGCTCCGCCGCGAGGTCCAACGATACGCGTTTCCGCCGCTGGCCAACTCCTATGAGATCGTGCCCGCAGCGCTGGGCGAGTCGGTGGTGGTCCACGGAGCAGTGGCGCTGGCGGCGGCGGATTGAACGCGGCAGAACAGGTAGCTCGACATGGTCAAGCGACGGAAACGCGAAGCGGAAGATCTGGGGCTGGACAGCTTTCGGCAGCCGCCGCCGGATGAGCCGGGGCTGTCGCTGGACGAACTCAGCCAAGCCTACGCCAATTTGCTGGAACACGGCGAGGATCCCTACCTCGAAGCACCCGATCCCGAGCCGGCGCTGGGCGCGACCCAAGCCGACGTCGAGGAGGACGAGTCGGGGGAGGCCGAGCAGGACCAACTGCCGGAGCCGAATCACGACGCCGTCTGCCCGATCACGCCTCGCAGCATCCTGGAAGCCATGCTGTTCATCGGGCACCCGAACAACGAACCGCTGACCAGCGACAAGGTGGCCTCGCACATGCGCGGCGTCCGGACCCAGGAGGTCGACGGCTTGGTGGTCGAGTTGAATCGGGTGTACGAGGAAGAAGGCTGCCCGTACCAGATCGAGTCGGTCGGCCCGGGTTATCGTCTGATGCTTCGCGAAGAGCTGAACTCCCTGCGCGACAAATTCTTTGGACGCATTCGGGCGGCCAAGTTGTCGCAGGCGGCGATCGACATCCTGGCCGTCGTGGCGTACAAGCAACCCGTCACACGGGAAGACATCGACGCTCTGCGCGGGAGACCCAGCGGGGCTCTGCTGACGCAACTGGTACGCCGCGAGTTGCTGCGGATCGAACGGGCGCACGACAAACCTCGCGTGCCGCACTATTGCACGACGGACCGCTTTCTGCAATTGTTTGGACTGGAGAGCGTGCAGGACCTGCCGAAAAGCCCGGACGCACCTTTATGACGGGTCCACCAAAGATTATGAAACAGACATGACTGACCTGTTGCAACGCATTGCCGACAATGTGGCCGCGATCCGCCAACGCATCACGGACGCCGCCCAGCGCAGTGGCCGCCCCGCCGGCGACGTAAGGTTGGTCGCCGTCACGAAGTACGTCGGCGCGGCGGAAGTCGAGGCGTTGCTCGCGGCCGGTTGCAGCGACTTCGGCGAAAGTCGGCCGCAGGAACTCTGGGAGAAGGCCGCCCGCTTTAGCGGTCGACCGCTCCGCTGGCACATGATCGGTCATCTGCAGCGGAATAAAGCCAAGCGGACGCTGCCGCACGTGACGCTGCTGCATGCCGGCGACAGTCAGCGGCTGCTGGAGGCGGTCGATCAGCAATCGCAGGAGGCCGACCGACCCAGCGACGTGCTGTTGGAAGTGAACATCAGCGGTGACGCGGCCAAGCACGGTTTTGCCCCGCACGAATTGGAGCCGTCGCTGCCGCAGTTGGCTCTGCTGCGGCGGGTGCGGATCCGCGGCTTGATGGCCATGTCGGGGCTGGAGGGCACGGCCGACGAGGCCCGCGCGGATTTCGCCCGCCTGCGTCAGCTGCGGGACCGTTTGCTCAGGGTCTGCCCGCCGGAAATCTCCTTGCAGGAGTTGTCCATGGGCATGAGCGGAGATTTCGAGGCGGCGATTGCAGAAGGTGCCACGCTGGTCAGGATCGGCTCAGCCCTGTTCGAGGCGCCGTAGAGCTTGAGGCTGTGCAATCCTCGCACGGTGCGGGCCTGTTGTAGGTCAGGCTTTCCAGCCTGACGCTCGGTTCGCGGCAGGCTGGAAAGCCTGACCTACTTGGCTGCGACCGAGGCCCCGTTAAGACGCCTGGTCTTGTTTCACGCACGGATGTCAGAGCCAGAGCACGGATGAAGACCAACGGAGAAAGAAATTCGTGCTCTTCGCCTTCAAAGAAACACGGCTCGTAAGTACTGGACGGCAAGCCGCTTGCGAACCGTCCTCTTCTTGTCCTACCTCAATTGTCCCTTGTTTGTCACTCGACACGAACCACCCATCGGATGGTGTCGTAAGAGGACGGGTCTGCAAACGGCGTTTCTCGGTTTCCCGGAAGGCGACGAATTCGTCGGTGGCCTGACACCCAGGGACCGGGCATGCAAGCTATCGGACAAGGGGGCCTTGAACGTAATGTTGCGCACGGCGGTCGGTGCTGACAATGATTCGGGTGGCTGGTGGCTGAGCCTAAGCGAAGCCCCAGTCCCCGGTTTCTGGGGCATCGCTGCACTCTGCCCCAGCCACCCCGACCTCCGGCTGCTAACGGAACCGCCACAGCTGACCTGCCGAGCGCGACGACGAAAAGTCGCTAGGAGCATGAACTCGATAGCATAGGGATCTGAATAGCAAGGTCCCCGCCTAGCGCCTGACGGGTGCCGGGGAGGCAATTCGACGCGAGCGGCGCGCGTATCGCCGAAGGCTGCTCTTTGACAATTCGCTACCAGGCGCGGGCCGTGGGCCAGCGGCACGTCGGCGCCCGGCGGGCTCGCCTCTGGTCCAACGCGCCCCTGCCTTAACCGGAAGGTGAATCGGCGCCGTCTCGTCTGCATGGAAGAAGTGGTTTACCGTGTTCCGCGCCGCGAGTTCGCTGTACGCCCGTTCCCCGCAACTTTGCGTAAGTCCTTGCTGCCTTGAGGGAACCGAGGCTCCAAAGTCCCGCGGCGGCTATCGCGGGCGCGAAGGTTCAATCGCCTGGATCCGTTCTTCGGGAACATCCAAGATCCGCTGAGCCTGCACAAGTACGCGTATACGCGTGCCGCTCCGGTTAACGCGGTCGATCCAAGCGGTCTCTTCGACTCGGTGAGTGTCATCACTTCGATGCAGATCGGGGCGGCCGTCGGTGGTCTCGGTGGAGCGGCCTACGGATACGTGTTGAAAGGATGGGAAGGCGCCTTCGAATACGGATTGCTGGGTGCGGCAACAGGCGCCATCGGTGGTCCCGCTCTCTTGTACGGCGGGTGGGTGTTGAGCTTGTGCTTACCAGTGTCCGAGGCCGCGGGCGTCTTCATCGTCGCGTCGCTCGCAGCAGAAGTATCTGCGAAACACGCATTGTACGCCTACGCGGAGGCAGAGAACGACAACGAGCGCCGCGCTGCCTTGTTTGCGATCGGCTTCACGGCGGTCGGTTGGCTATTCGCCGCGAGGGGCTATTATCGGCAGTCTTTCCCGTCCGCACCTACCGCGGAGACTCTTCCCGATTCGTACATGTACAGCGCCAACCATGTGAACATGGGGTCGGCCCCTGCTAGCCCAACGAATGCCGCTGGGGCTCCCCGAAACGGCATCTGGTACTTCCGGGAGCTGTACCAAATGCGGCCGCAGATGTTCAGTCAAGCCAACTACAACCGGATATACGGGGTTGGACTTCCCACGTCCGGTGGTATCTCGCGTCGACGATACGTGGGTTCAGTTCAATCGATCCCATATGTCCTGGATGAACGCAAAACTTGTCCACCACCACATCGGTCAGGGGTCCGTGGCGACCGCCATTCCGGAACCCGTCCATCGCGCCTGGACGGTCGCCCTGCACCCGAACGTGAATGGTTCCTCGGCCAACGCAGAAGACTAGGATCTCCCGATGGACGCCGATCAATTCGCAGCGCGCCTCCGCGACTTAGCTCCGCCACTCGACCATCTTCAGGAACAAGGGTTTACCGTAGCCGAGGCGATAGGAATCAGACGCGGCTTCGAGTGTATTTTGCGGACCGAAGTGTCGGGTCCCGTTCACCGTGACCCGATTGTGGATCTGCTATCCAGATACGATGCGACCGGCCTAGAAATTGGTCTAATTGCGTTTGCCTCGCACGTCGAGGATCGAGGCAACAAGCTGTATTTCGGAGAGGCCGAGTCCGACTACCTCGTGATTGACAAGGCAACGGGGCGCGTTCAGGTCCTCGATCATGCCAAGCCGGACCATGTCATTTGCGAATGTGCCGAAACGTCCGAGAGGTTTTTCGACGCCTTGATCGCCGGTCTCGACGTTGCCTCTCTTGGCGACCGATCATTGGGCCAATGCGTCAATTTGGCCGGGGGGCAACGTTACCGGGCTTTCTACGCAGACATTCTTGGTTGGGGTCTCGACGCAGATGAAGGAGATCAATAGCAGACGGTTGGATGGCATCCGCCGTGTTGGTCCAGCGGCTTCCGGACAACTCACGCGGGTGGCCCACAGGTGGCTTTGCCGCTTGTAACACTGCACGAGTTGCGGACGGATTGCGTTTCGGAACAACTGGTTCTTTGACAATTCGACAACTCAGCCGGGCCGTCTGGCCACCGGCACGAGTGCGCGCCGACGACACCACCGGGCTAGCCGGACACTCCGGACTCGGCTGGGCGGTGAAGCGTCAACGGGTTCAGCTGGTTGCCGCTGAACGGATCGCCACGATTGAACCTTCGCGCCCGCCGAAGGGCCCCGCGGCACTTCAGGGCCTCGGTTCCCTCATAGCAACAAGGACTTGCGCAAAGTCGCAGGAAACGGGCGTACAGCAGACTTTGGGCACGGATCGCGGTAAACCGCTTTTCACATGCAGCGGCAGGCACCCGGTTCGCCGTCCAGCTCGGTCGGGGCGAGTATCCGACGAGTCTGGCGCCCTCGTCCGAGCGCACCCATGCCGCTGGCCAGGCGGCCCGCCTGGGTTATCGAATTGTCAAAGAACTACTCCTCGCGGAACACCATCCGGCTACGAATCGTGCCGCGTCCCCGCGTATCAATTCACGCAATCGCCTTCCCTCGTGCCCCCCCCACGAGGTGCATATGCCAGCGCGGGGCATCAAGTGTGGCTTGGTATGTGACACATTGGTTCCAATGGAGGCTCCGACATGAGCCTAATGATCGTCGCTCCAATGGCGTGTGCTTCGAGCGGAGCGGTGTACTCGGGCGATCCCTGCAAATGTACGTATCCGCCTGTTTGATATTGCCTTGCAGGACGTATGTGAAGCGAGGTCTCGGAACCCTCTAGCCACACATGTATGAGTTGTCGGTTCTTCTCCAGAGATCGCAGATCGAGTTCGCCCGAGAGCTTCAAGATCTGCTCCTGCTCCGCTTTGCCCTCGTCTTCCGTCAACCGCTCCCGACCGCCTCGGAGCGAACGCAGGACCGCCTCTCCGATCTGATCCGCTGAAGCATGGCGGGGAAGCAATGCCGCCGGCCCGCCGGAAGGGCACGCGCCGTCCACTTGTCTGTGGGATGCAACAACGAGAAGACTCCTCTCACAGTAGTAGATATAGCAGACTTGCGGCATCGGGGAAGGCACCGGCTGAACGGGTTTTCGGAACAACCAAGACCACGCCATGGTGACTCACTTGCGTTACGGAATGAATTGCACGACGACCTTGATAGACGGATAGCGAGCCGGAACCTCGCGCAGGAAGCTAAGGAGCGCATTGACCTGTGTTGACGTGGCAGACCCTTGCTCGAACACAAGACATAGCACCTTCTGGTTCATCGGATTCGGAGTTCCGATCCCGACTGGGAATGTACCCCCGGGCACGCCAGTGAAGTTATCGAGGACCTTGGCGTAGCCTCTGAGTCTGCTAAGTAAACCAGATGCCGACTGGTAGGATTTCCTGGTCATGTCCAGGCTCTTGATTGAGGTTGCGATCCCTTGCCCGCCGATTCGTACGTAGTCATCAATCACCGGGAAGTTCTGGATTACCCTTCCGAGGAAACTCGCCGAGCGGTTGAGGATGGCCTTCTCAATCGCCAATCCGCGCTGGAACACATTCGTCATCAACCACGGTGAGCCGGGTATTCGCCATCCCGGAAAGTTGCCAATTGCTTGTCCAATGGCTCTAATCTTGAAGGCGTTCGAGGCAAAGGCGCGAGTCAGCGCGTAGCCGCCGCCACCGAGGAAAGCGCCGAGGGCCGTGTCGAAGAGAACACCTTGGGCGAAGTCAAGGGCAACATCACGAAGGCAGGCTCCCGCCGCTAGGTCAACGCCGGCGCCGAACCCGCGGAAAACGGCCGAGACCGTCATCGAACTCAAGCCGGCGCGGATGGAGGCGCCTATTGTTGCTCCTATCAACGACCCTTCAAACATCCCGGTCGGATCGAGGTAGTTGGCGGGATCACCATGGACGTACAGATACTTGTGTAGGCTCACGGGGTCGTTGAGGTTCCCGACGAACGGATCACCGCGATTGAACCTTCGCGCCCGCCGAAGGACGCCGCAAGCCCTGCAGCCTTCGGTTCGCTCAGCTAGTCAAGGATTTGCGTAGAGCTGCGGGGAACGCGTGTTCAGTAAAGTCCTGGCGCGGAACGCGGTAAACGACTTCTCGCATCGGGCGCCCGGCGCCCTGGTCAACGTCCAGCCGAATGAGCGCGTGTTCGACGGACAGACGCGGGGTCTCGGCGGCGCACGCCCATGCCGCCTGGCAGGTGGCCGGCCTGGATGGTTATCGAATTGTCAAAGAACTAGTCGTTGCGACACAGGACCCGTCGAAGCCTCGTGCTGTGTTTCAGCCGACGTTGCTTCGGAGGCGCATCCGCGTGAGCCATCCGGAAGTCGGGAATCGCTGGATCGCCGCAGGAGCCGACGGTGATCATCTTGGAGGAAACAACTCTTCCGTCCATTCCACACGGTCACTCAACGCTCCTTCTTCACACCACGTTCGCACGGCTTGCATTGCTTGATGTTCTGAAATGAGGTACTTATTCGACATCAGCGTGTGATCGCCAAAGTAGAAAAGGCAGGCGCCTTTTGCACTTCTGTTTCCAAGTGATATCTTACATGCGTCACCGCTATCACCAGGGTTGTAGGTAAGGACCCAATGATTGTCTCCCATCCCAACGCACAATCGCCTGGCTGATCCGATATCTGCCTTGTCCTCAACCAACACAAGATCGGCGGAATAGGGCATTCCCAGCCTCTTGTTGTGAACCGAACGCAGATCGAGCAGGCGCAACCAGACTTCATCGAACGTGGCGGGGTGTTCCTCGGATGCGCCGTACCCGAAGGAGTCATGCACAAGCGTTATTCTCTTCATGTTTGTATCCAACCGCAGAATGCTACAACAACACTTCCCACAGGGGAACGCCGCTCTTGAATAACCATTCGTGAAGGACGCCGTCTTCACCTGGAAAACGAATTCTCAGTTCGCTGCCCGTAGGAAGAAGCTTGTGTAGATTGTACCGACACATAGCTCCTGTGGCGCAGGGCGGCTTGTTGATAAACAGCCTTGCCTCGGTCAATCCGTACTTGTGCATTATCGCGACCGCATGCCCTTCAACGTGGGTCGGAATCTGTGCATTGAGACCGCTGCCTTTTCCACCCGGAAGATGTTGCATCAGCCATTCACCGGGGTTTGCGATTCCGCTACGAAGCGGTACCTCAAAGCCGTTGACAGTCCTCATTATGCCGCGTGCTGGCTGATTTTGTGCCCACATTGGCACATTTGGGTGGACTAGGCTGCCAACAGCACTGAGAACATCGTTCGCTTCATCCATGAAATTGGCAGCTGTTAGGACAGGTCGGCCAAAGATCGCCTTTGCGCCGGAGTACAGGGCAGAGAGGTCATCGACAAACATCTGCACGCCCAGCATTGGGTTGACGCCGAGCATTGCCAAGAAAACATCTCTGTCCTCAGGATGAAATAGGAGGCGATACATCCCATAGGCATTGAGTCCCCAGAGGCCGATTGTCGTAAGGGTTGGGTATGCCAGAAGCACGGATTGCGCCTTGACATAGGCGAGAATCCCTAAGTTGGTACTGGCAGAACCCAAGCGGTTGTAGCCGGAAATGACGGCGCTGATCATGCCACTGAGGAATTGCCCGGACGGATCGACTCCGTTGATCGGGCCGGCGTGCACATATGCGTACTTGTGCAGGCTTAGTGGATCATTACGGTTGCCGCTGAACGGATCCAGGCGATTGAACCTTCGCGCCGCCCGTAAGCACCGCCGTAGTTCGGAGCTACGTTCGCCGTGGAGCGGCAAGGACTTACTCGGAGGCGTAGGAAACAAGCGTACAGCGACGTTTCAGAACGGGACGCGGTAATCCACTTTTCCGCCTGGGCCGGGCCTATTCGGTAATCCGCCTTTCAGCGGGAACATGAAGACGACCATTCGAGCGCCGGGGCCCGTCTGCCGGCCACGCCCAGTTGCGGCTGACCGTGCTACCGGTTGGAGCTGACCGTGGAAATCGCACTCAGCCGTGAGCACCGGCCGCTGGTAGCCTCGGCGATGAACGCTGAGCGAACATTCAGGCCGGTTTCTGTTACCGAATTGTCAAAGAACAGACTACGGCAGCATGGTCGCCGCTCGCGTCGAATTGCCCCAGCTGCCGCGCGTCAAGTGTCAGGTGTTGACCCCAAGCCCCGTCCCGTGGGGCGGCAGCACGGGCCATCGTCATCCTCCGCCGCGCGGCGACTGGCCGATGACAAACATCGTCCCCAGCCGTCTTCGACGCTGGCGACGCGGAGTCACGAAGCCTACGGGCCGTCTTGTGTTACCGGATTGTCAAAGAACAATCTGCGGCGCTGTGCGCCCCGTTCGCGTCGATTTGCCTGGCCCCGCCTGGCATGCGTCACGTGTCAGGAGTTGCCCCCCGCCCTAATGAGACCCGTCCCGGTTTCATTCGAGTTCGCTCGCCACAGGATCGCCGGAATCTTCAAGCACCGGTGTGGGGGCGGTTGAGCAAAAGTATGCGTGTCCATTTTCGCCTCGCGCCAATACAACGTACCGGGACAATGACTCCCCTCCTCAGGGGCTTTCGCCGTTCGCGCCACCCAACCAATTCACAATCATCGCTACCACGGAAAGGACCAGAATACAAGTGCAGGCGATTACATGCCACTTGAGAAGCCGAAAGGGCCACATACACGTATAACTGGAGTGCTGAATTACAGCGAGCAGGAACATCGGCACGAAGAGAACGAAACACGCGCTGGCCGCGACAATGATACCCACGGGCGCGTGCCTGTAAATCCCGCCAACCGGAATAAGGACCGCTATGACTAATGCGTAGAAAAGCATCCACGGCAAAACCTCGTTCCTGCTCATGTATTCCCTCTTCTCTTCGCTGTGGCTCCTCGGTGATCTAACACAAGAATGTGACCGCGGAGGATACCATTTACCCGGTCCACCCGTAGTTGGATGCTTCCCAGTAAATCAACTCCCGAAGCGGGAGCAGTACGCCAGCATAATCGAACGTATTTGCGAAGAGCGTCAGAAAGCTTCCGCCCCCTCCCATCATTCTAGAACCGGTTTGAACGAGAAACGCCCTGTATTCAGCACCCATAATCCGCCACCAAGTCATGGCCTCTTTCTCAAGGAGAATGGGGTTGCCGACATATTCCAGCACGTGGGTAAGCTCATGCGCCATCTTGCTCCAGTTCTTGCCCGCGCTACGGGTCAGCGCCATAAGCTCGCTGTCTGTCCACGAAACGAACCCTTTCGCAATCT
>JAPLNJ010000279.1 GCA_026692885.1 Planctomycetota bacterium
AGCCCTCTGCATCGCCAAATCATCCGCTTGCTCGGCCTCTCACCCACCGACTACGGCCTCTAATCCGCCCCCGGAAAACCCCGAAGATATCAGAACGACGACTTGCGGAACGTAGGATCCGGAGGCAACAAAAAGGACGTTTTGATGCATGCGTTTTGATGCATACTATCGGTCGAGGCGACCAGCACAGATACTCTTCATACGGACGGGCGTAGTTTGAGTGGGGTTTCGGTGACTGCTCAACGAACGGAGCAGGCGATGGGCCAGTCGCGTTGACGATACGGTTCCCCAGCAGACTGAGCGCAGACATAGCACGAAGAACACAGAGCCGGCACCGGCAATGAACTCGGCTAGTGCTTGCCCTTGGCGAAACCGTTTGCTCCGTCTTGCCCGTCTCGACATCGCAACATCTAATCTGCCGGTTTGGCCAGAGATGGCCATGGAAGTATCAACAGCCTATCTCCATCTAACGGTCCTGCTCGTGGTTGCGTGCTGGGTTCAGGTGCATGACATCATCCGGCCCCCCGTGCCACTGCTCGTCCGGGATCGGTGAGGCAGGATTATCGTTCACGGCAGCGCGCGCCAGGCACCTGCGGATTTCGGTGCGGAGTTGGACGTCAAGGGCTACCTCGCCTGTCGGCGCTCCATGGGCGTCGACCAAGCCGTGTAGTTTCGATTCTAGCCGTTCAGCCTCGCTCAGCGATGCCTCCAACTCCTTTAGGGCGGCCTGGATTTGCTTGTGCCGCTCGACCAGCCGCGTACACTCGGGCGAATCTGTAGGTTGCCCCCGGGTGCGAAGGATGTGGTAGGCGATGTTCAGTTCCTTATCCTGTCGCTGAAGATCGACCTTCTGCTCTGCTAGGTGGCGGCCATGGGCACCGACTTGACGTAGTAGCTGGTCAACTCTTTCTTCCTCGCGATTGGCCAACATGCCCCCATCAACGGAAGGTTGGGGCGGCACAGAGATGGTCTCTACTGGCTTTAGAGACGGCAGACACCGATGTCCGAGGGCCGGGTACGCTGTCTGGATTGCAACGCCGCCGGTAAAGGCCAACGCCCCGGCAAGAAGAATGGCTGTTAGAGGCAACAAACGCCGGATTAGACGTTTCGGTGCCACGGTCATCGGGGAAGTCATTGCTTGGATCAGTCTGCTCATGGATTTCTCGGTGCAGTTAATGGATCATGCCCCACGTTGCAATGCCTGTGCCGGCGACATGCGGCACACGAGGATGGCCGGGAGGATTACCCCGGCGACGGAGAACGCGATCGCCACCACACATGCCAGGGCGAGAAGCCAAGCCGTCTCCACCGACCAGATGGAGCCGATGAGGACGCTATCGGTGGGAATCTTGAAAGTTTGGGCGATCTGTTCCCGCAAGTACGGCTCGCCGAACTGAACAATGACGCTGCCTAGCGCAAAGGCCATTGCGCCGATGACCGCGCCTTGCAGGCCGAAGATGTTAATGACTTGTCCCGCGCCTACGCCATGTGCGCGGAGGATGCCGATCTCGTTGATTTTCATGCGAATGTTCATCATCGTCGTGATCGAGACAGTGATCACGGCGTTGACGAGCGAGCCGAACACGAACATGGCGACGATCGCCGCCAGCACGTTGGCCAGTTTATTCAACCCTTCCTGCTCGGCGAGATGGTGTTGAGTCCGGTAGCCTATGGACTCCAGTTCGGCCACCACGGGCGACACGGTAGCCGGTTCAGTGGCATGGACATTGCAGCGGACGTAACCGCTGCGTTTATAGAGCTCGACGGGCGTCGCAAAGGTCGATGTTGCTTCGTTGTAGACGACCTTTTGCTGTATCCAAAGAGCTAGCCGCGTCACGAGATCCGACGATGCGAAGGCGGTTTCGCTTTCCGCCAGACCGACCACGCGAAGCGAGACGGTTAGAGGCGTTGACGAACCGCTGACCCGATCTGATCGGATCAACCGAGCGTTGATCGTCCTGCCCAGGCAAGCAGACGCCGGCTGGCCGGGGAACAGCCGGGCAGCGGTTTGTAGCGGCAAGACCGCTTCGGGCTGCGAAGCATTATCCATCAGCCAACGCCCCTGCCGCACGCGTGCCTCGTATCGGCGAACGTCGTGGGCGGAACTGGCCTCCAGCGGCAAATCGCATCCAGACAGCACCATGTTGACGCTCAACTGCGGCGAGGCGTAACTGAAGGTAGGCTTGCTCATGGCCACGACGCTGAGCAACTTGCGGCTGACGGTCCCATCTGCACTGGTGGTGTCTTGGACCTTGTACTTGATCAACTGTTCCTCGCAGATTGGCACCAGTGGGTTGAGTATCATGCCGGCGTGGCCAAGGGCGTCCCGGACGCTGGAGAACATGATGTCTGTGGTACGGATCGAGAAAGTCTCCTGACCTACCTTCGGTAACTCACCAGCGCTCCGCGCGGTCTCGAAAGCAAGCCGGCGAAATGTCTGCCGATCGACCACGGCCATGCCGAGCGGGACTACATCCGAACGAAGTAGCCTGCCCTCTACGCGACCCCCAATCACGCTGATGGACCCGTGATCGCAGCGCTCGGGAACATCACATAGCCGAACCGTGGTGCCCGCAGGGTCGCGTTGATCCGAGTCCTGGGCGACACAAAGAACATTTTTCGTCCGCCCATCGGCGATGACAGACGAGGAGATGCCGCGGACGGCCTGGAGCGACATAGCATCAGCCGCGTGCCCCAGGTATTCTCGGCACGCACACATACGGCCCGGAAAGTAGGCGACGAACTGCGCCGGCCGGCCGGCCTCGATCGACCGGAGAGACAAGCCCAGCCGTGAGGCCGCTGCCCCCAGATCAGGCGAAAACGGCCACGGGTGCCACACCGCTATGGCAGTCGTTTCGGCTGAAGGGCAGATTTGCATGCGGCAGGCATCGGAGAACCAGAACTCGTCCTGCGTACCTGCCATGAAGGTCACCACTCGTAGGCGAACATCGCCGATCCAGTATTCTTTGTCGGTGTGTCGTTGTTGCGGAGCAACGTAGATGCATGGAAGCCAATTTTCTGTCGGCTGGTTCTCCGTCCGTTTCCCTGCGAGATGGAGGAAAAGTGCTTCGGGCAGAAAACGGACTTGGACCGTTCTAACGGAGCGGTCTGCGGCTGAAAGAACGGCATTCCCGCCCGATACAGCACCGCAACGTACTTGAGGATTGCCGGCGATCTCGCCGGCCAACTTGTCGACGGACGAACGGCCGTCGCCTACGTCCCCTTCCGAATCCCGTTCCCCCAGGTCCATGTCCTGGTCTGCAATCATTGAGGCTGGCTTGAGAGGTATCGGGTGGGTTAGAACTTGCGGAGTCGTCGGCGCTGCGAAGGCCTGGGCCAAAGAATGGCTGGGGACGGGCACAGCCGCCGCGGCGGATCGTTCCGATCCGCTAATCTCGTAGAGGCCCCAACACAATGAACCCTGGGGCAGCACCTGCCCGGGGTAATCGGCCTCAACGCGTCGGGCGAGGGCCAGATCCGGGATCTGCGCGACAGTAAAGTCGCGCACGCCTGGCCAGCTCTCCGCGTCAAAGGCCAGCCAGGCCAAGGTGTCGCGCGAGCAATAGAATTGCCCGCGACCAGCGAGACCGGCTCCAGGGACCACCTGGGCGGCGTCAAGGTGATCGGGAATCATATCCTTCGCGTCAGGGGTGGCGATCACTTGGCCGAGGGCCGGCCGCCTTCCCCCTGGGGCCTGTCGCCAACGGGGATCATTGTCCGCAAATGCTTCGATGATGAGTTTTCGCCCTTGAAACTCCGATTCCAGCACGCTCGACGAGAAGATTCCAACCTCCGCGCCGGCGCCGCGCTCGATATCGGCCCTGGTCAAACCACTATTGGGTCCATTTACAGCCGCCCAGACGTCTGCCGGGGCCTCGACCGTCGTTATCTCTCCCATAGGTTCCACGGTGATCCGTAGTTGCTTGGCCTCCTCGGCCACCCGCGTCTGCTGACTACGCGGCGAGTAGGCGTAGCCAAATGGGTAGGTCACTTCCGGCATGTCTACTTGACCTCCAAGGCTCGGCACATGGTCAATCTTGTTCGCACACCACTCGTCGAGGTGCTCAGCAAGGACCAAAGGCAGGTACAGCTTGTCGGTTGGCTGGTGGCGAACCTTCACCTACACGTTGCTCGTCTGCTCTTGGCCGTCGACCGTGCGACTGACTTCGATCAGCGCGTCGGCCGGGGTGACGGCCGAATGACCGACCGTGCCACCCAACTTTTGGAAGAGTCTCTGCGACATGAGGACTTCGCGGGTGTCCTTCCCGCTCACTCCGCAGCCCCAGCCTAACTGACGCGCGGGCATAGCCGGATCGTCGGGCAGAGTCCCTTCCATGGGGACCATGAGCTTGCACTGCCCCGACAGCGAGACCTTCACCTGGAGTTCGACTTTGGGAAAGGCCATGGCCACGTTCGGCATGGACGCGATCCCCCGGATGCGATTCTCGTCGAAGCGTAGACGTTCGTCGGTGACCTCCGGGCAGTCCACGACAATGAGGGTGGGGAGCGATTCGTCCACAATCGACTTCTGGTACCGAAAGACTGCCCAGCCATAGAAGGCCGACACCAGGAGGCACACGACCGAAACGCTGATTGCCAATGCGTTTAGCAGCACTGTCCACGGCCGCCGGCGCAGGTCGGCCAGCGCATACCGCACCTGCTGGATCACACCCATTTTGCACGCGAAATACTGGTAGAATCTCATTGCATGTTCTTTCTTGGGTTCGTCAACGAGAGCATGGGAGCGATGAAGAAACGACTGCCGGTTGGCCGCGTTCGACACGGTCGTTCGGAATATCGAGATCGGCAGCCGGCCGGTGTTGTTCGTCGGCGTCGGCCCTCTCGCGTTGCTCGGTGATGTCGCGCAGGCCATTCCGTGTGCACTCCAAGACGCGATCGCAATAGCATTGGGCGAGGGAATGATTGTGGGTGACGAGCACCACCGGCTTTCCCGTCCGCGTGGACAGTCTGCGGAACTCCACCATCACCGCCTCGGCCGTCGCCGGGTCGAGCGAGCCGGTCGGCTCGTCGGCCAAGATGATCTTCGCATCCGAGGTGAACGCCCGGGCGATTGCCACCCGTTGCTGCTGGCCGCGTGAGAGTTGCGAAGGGTATCGCTTCGCCAAGTGTGCGATACCGAGTAGTTCCAGATTCTGCATGGCGGCCCGCATGGCCTTACGCCGGGCCACACCCCGACACAGGAGGCCAAGGGCTACGTTCCCGAGAGCCGTCTGGTGGCTCACCAGGTTCATCTCCTGAAAGATCCAGGCGGGGATCTCGCCTCGATAGGACTGCATGGCCGCAGAATCCTGATATCGCAGAGGCACACCGAAAACGAGAACGTGGCCCGCAGTCGGCGAGTCGAGTCCGCCCAGCAGGTTCAAGGTGGTCGTCTTTCCCTCCCCGCTGGGGCCCACAAGGGCGGTAACCTCCGCGAAGATGTCGATCGTCACGCCGTTGAGTGCCACCACGGCACCATCTGAGTCACGGTAGACCTTTCTCACGCCGCGAAGCGAGAATATCGGCAGCGGGTGTTGCCGCGAATTCGGCTGACCGCCAGACGGAACCGCTAATTGTCTTGAGGCAGTGAGCTGGGGATTAACGGTGTTTGCTGCTATTGCTGGCTGAAGCCTTTGCGTCCCCTTGTCGGAAAGCCTGTCGTCTCCAGGCTCACGAACAAATACACCGATTGAGAAGAAGCCGACGAGCAGCGTGACCACGATTATGAGAATCGCGTAAGACTCCATGGAAAAGCCTCCTCAAGGCAACAAGGACTCGGGAATCCAGCCGAACTCCAGATCGTTCAGCCAAGTGAAATACTCGTTGTTGTTCCGGGCATTAGTGAGCTGCGGTACGACCTGCCGGGCAATCTTCTCGCGTAGAACAGCGCGTTGTTCCTCGGGCATGTGCTCGATCTCGGCTCGGGTTAGCCGCAGAAGCCCCTGACTGCAGGGCACGCCCTTGGCCATCAGATACACGTCCATCGGCTCGGGCCGGTGCTCGGCGAAAAATGACAGCGGGTTAGCTAGTCTGCTTCCCAAGCCGACCTGAAACGCCTGCTTGGCAAAATCCGGCGCTAAATGGACACACAACTCATTGAGCTCGGACAGAAGCCGGTCGATTTCGGGACGCGCCACATAGACTTCCTTGCCCAGCAAAGGCACCCCGTCAGCCTCGGCCAAGCACCATCCCGTTGCAAAGGCGGGCACTCCCGGCCGGAGACGAGCCACTTCCACGCCGGCACCCTGAAGGAATTCCATCACCTCCGTCACCTCTCGACCGCTTGCCTGACGCTCGGTAATGATCTGCTCGGATGTCTTGCCAGCGGCGAGGGCGTCCACCACCACGGACCGCCTATGAACCAGGGCGGTTTCGGTCTCCATGATATTACGAATCTGTTCGATAACCCTGTCTGCTTCATCAAGCGAGAAGCACTTCCCGCCGCTCTCTTCAGCCAATCTTGTGAACTGGGCCTTGTGCAAGACCCGTTCCTCGGGCTCGCCGGCGCCTTCAATGCAGAGGCTGAATATTCTGACGTTGGTCTGTCGGCTGCGTGCCGTCTTGATCAAGTCATCGGCACTGATGTTCTTGGGATTCTTCCGAGAACCTGGCTCGTGGGCGGAATTGTCACCGATGAGAACCATTGCCCGATTAGAAAGTCCCTGACCGCGCCAGTCCGTCCGCGTTAGCGCGGCCTGCACGCCATCGTAGACAGCCTCCGGCAGATCCTCGCTTCCGGCCTCGGCTTCCTTCAGGGGTCGGATGAGTTCGAGGAACGCGTTCACGTCCGAATGGAGGGGATAAACCTTCACTGCGGATGGCTTTCCGTTTTCCTCGAATGCGATGGCCCGGACGTAATCGCGATACAGCACCAGGCCAAAGTTCACATCCGGCCGGAACGGCAGGTCTTTGAGGCCTCGGACGATCAACTCCACTGCGGCGACCATGGCATCGATGTTGGACTGCATTGAGTGTGTCAAATCAACGCAGAACACCACATCAAGCATCTTCACGTTGTCTTTAATCTTGGCAACTTCGCCTTCAGAGTAGACAGGTCGGGCATCACCGGCCCGACCAGGGGCATCGAAGTTCCCGCTGTTGGCACCTAGGAACTCCAGCCGCACGAATTCGTGCGCCCTGCCGCCAAAAGTGAACGTCCGCGTTTCGGCGATCGGCCACGGCATCCAAGAGCGATCGGCCCGAAGCGACGCTCGAGCGATGGGCTTTTCACCGGTCGAGCCAGTCTTGATAAGTTCTTCGCAGGCCTTGTCGGAATCGAAGACCAAGAGGGGCGGCACCCGCACCGTTTCGTTCCGGAGATAGCGCGCGGCCACCCGCGTGTCCCACGCTGCGGCATTGGTGGCCGCGACCCAACCAAGAACCGAGCTTTTCCGGGGCGTGAGGCCGATCTGGAAGTATTCGATGTTGCCTTTGGGCGGCACAGCGTCGAAGACGAAGTATGGCATAAAAAACTTGAGTTCGGGGCCGGTGACCGTGCCGCCTGGCGCCCGGTCGGTGCAGCGCAGGCCGCGCCGCGTGACGATCACTTTGCGGCGGATGCCGAACTCGTTTACCAGGCATTCCATCCCCGGCAGCCGATAAGTGTACTGCTGCTCGCCGGCCGCCGAAGCCGAGGGCGACGGCGACAGCGAGGCTTGTGCAGAAGCTGAGGGCGGCGGCGATAATGAGACTTGCGAGACAGTCGCTCCTACCTCCGGTGGGGTGATGGCCGGCGATGCCGCTGGCGTTTTGCCCAATCCGCAGCCGACGCTGACGCACAGCAAGGCGACGACCAGGGCTGACGAGATCCTTTGGAGCATGACGTGTACCCTCTTCATCAGAATTAGAGCCTGAGAGAGCCAGAGATTCCGCCGGGCTGAGCCTCCGTTGGAGCCCCGCCCGGCATGGTTTGGCGGTCGGCTGATCCGATGAGGCAGCCGTGCCCGCCCTGACGACCGTCGGGAATGGACACCCGATCAGTTGGTGTTGGCCAGCAGTCGTTCCAACGCTTGCTTGGCCTCGGCAGTGTTGTCTGCCGCGGAACCGTTCCAGTTGACCACGAGGCCGCCGCTGGTTTCGGCAGCAAAATAGTCGGCACGCCGCTCTTCCTTTCGCACCCGCTTGTCGAAGTCTGCGAAAGCCCGTCCCAACTCTGTGCCAGGGCTTAGCGGCGATTCGTGGAGCTTCGAGGTCAGTTCGTTGACCTGGGCCAACAGACCCGCGTTCCGGAGGCGGGCTTCCAGAGATTGCAACTCCGCGACCTTTTCCCGCTTCACGTCTTTGGCTTTTTGCAGATTGGCCTGCCCTTCGGCTTCTGTGGCGGCCAACTTCTCGGCCAGTTGCCGCCGTGTCTGCAACTCCTTCTCAAGACGCTCGCAACGCCGTACCCGGGCCAGTACGTCGGCGCAAAGCTGCTCCTTCAAGTAGCTCTTGCCTCCGATCTGGTACTGATCGCGGCTTTGTTCGAGCAGGTCCTTGGCCTGCTTGAGGATCTGCTTGTCCGCGTTCACGTCCTGCTGGATACGCTGGACCGCCGTCTGCTCGGCCGCAGTCCTGTCGGCGACCTCACCGAGCTTGTCTTGGTAGTCCAAGATCTTGCCATCCATGTCCTGAAGAAGGATACGAATCCGAGCCGCCTGTTCGACTTCCGGCAGGGCTCCCTCGATCCCTTCGCGAGCGACCTCCCGCACTGCGCGAAGGTGACTGAATACCGCGGGACCGAGGACCAAGGCGAGAATTGCCACAGCGACACCGACTAACCACAACAGCGAACGAAGCATAAGGCACCTCTACATTGCCAGCCGGCTGTGTCCAGTCCGGCTCGTTGGAAGAATCGTGCCGCTGGAACGCCCAGCAGTCACGACACAACAACGAGACGCTGACAAAGCTCAAGATGTGACACTGAGACGCGAAGATCCCGGCGGCGGTCGGCGGGGCAAGAACTCCAGCAAACTAGCCTCCCTCGGCAGACGGTTGTGGACGTGGCTGATCGTCGTCGCAAACTGTGGCTGACCTCAAGAGGCCGTCAGACTGTCATATCCGCGTCATCAGGCTCGTATGTAATTTGGAGACGGCTTCGTAACGTGCCAACAGGTTGCCGCCGACATGGCAAGAGCCGCGGGATGGTTAGCCGCGATCTCGAACCCCACGTTGCATCATTCCAAGGTAGTCATGCACAGCATGATTAACTGTTTTTCTCCAGGCCAAGGGAAGGTCGAGCGAGACCGGGGTTTATGGCGGAAAACAGCGGCCTATCACATTGCCGCTAGTTGTGGTGACCTTAGTGCCTAACTTCTTTGACGGTGGGCTATTATGCAAAGTGAAAATGACTATAATCCGAGGACCCCAGTGGGGCGACTGCCGGACAACCACGCAGCCAAAGGTTATCGCCGAGGCCGCCGGGGATTGTACCGATGCCGTCCTACGCTCGCTGGGTGCGCAAACCGGTTGAGTAAGTCTGCAAGACGTAAAAGGCCCGGAAATGGATGTGCAACGCTCGGAACAGGAGATGGCTCAGGGCATCCTGGTCTACGAACAGGGGGCGTGGGACAGCTTCTATCGTGTGTATTATGCACCGCTTTTCCGGCTCGCGTCGGGTTGCTGGTGGGATCTCGATTTGCGACGCTGGCGCATCACGCCGGAGGATATTGTCCAGGACTTCATCGGGGACAAGTGCGAGCCACCACAGCAGCGTATAGCCATGTTCGGCATGACCGCCGCTGGCATCCGACCGCTGCTTCCCACGCTGATGACCGCCATGAAGCGATACTGCGTCGACTTGTCGCGGAAGGCCGTTACGACAGGGGAGTCGCTAGACGAACCCGTGGCGGATCCGAACCATGGCGACCGTCAACAGGCGACCCGCGAACACCTTCTAACGATACGCCGGCGCGTCGCCGAGCAGTTGCGTGCCCTCCGCAAGGCTCTGCCAGGTGGCTTCAACGGTGGGGCTGTACTGCCCTATCGGGAGTTGCTGCTGCTGTTGGAACGAGCCGACCTACTGCCCATGGTAGGGCGGGCCTATCGGCTACCCGACGGCGGGTTACCCCACGGCATGTCGCCGCCTGCGTACGTCGAGAGCATCAGCCGCTGGAGCGTCGAAGAGTCGAAATGCCAGATCGGGAACTCCTCGCTGACGCTCGACGGCGCATGGGACGAATTGAAACGGACGGCAGTCGCGCCGAGATTCCAAGTACTGAATCGCGAGGTGGCGGCAGTCCTCGGCGTAAGCCCCAACCGTTGCGTGGTGACCAAGCTACGGGCCCGGCGAACCGTGACGGAGTGTTTGGGCCTGGAAAACGTCGTGCGACTTTTTCCCTATTGGTGACCATCGCGAGGAAACACGACCATGTTGAAGATTCGTACCGTCCACGTAACCGTGCCGCAGCAGGCCCGCCTGCCAATGTGCAGCAACCTGCAAAGCGCGTACGAACACCTCTGCGACCACCTCCTGACCCGCCCGGAAGCCGGCTGTTGGGCCTGTTTGCTGCCGGACTATCGGCGGGTTGTCGACCCCGACAACGACAACGCGCTATTCCAGTATGCTCAGAGTCTTTGGAGGGTTGCCTATCCTGGGGGAGACGTTCCCGGAGAGCAGTTGCTCTACGACGCGTATGCTCAGCAGACCGAGCAGGCGATCGCCCAGGCAACCCGCCTGGGTTGGTACTGGGAGGAAGTATCCAGCCAGGGGCAGAGGAATTGGAAGGCGCTGGGGAAGTGTGGCATCTTTGCGATTTGGGGCCCGGGCGCAGTGCGAACGTCGATGGTGAATGGGTTCGCCGCTTGGGCGCCTAACGTCCCGCCGACGGCCGAGCAGCGGAAGCACAACCCGCTCCCCCGGCAGCATTCCCGGGGATCCCACGCCGATGAGCCGTGTCAGGATGTTGCAGGCGACCAATTGGCTTATATTGCCTTCAAGCGTTCGCTCAAGGAATTTCGACGAGAATACCGCAACGCCCGACGCGAGAGCGAGAAGCGTCGAGACGGCCGATGGATCGGAGATTTGCAGATCGTGCAACCGTTAAGCGCCTCCCTACAACAATTCGACTACGACACTTGGCGTTCGCTGGGCGAGGAAGTCCAGGACCCAAGCCAGGCCGCGGGAGGCGTAAAGGACCATTCGCCAGAAATCAATTCGTAGAAGGTTTTATGAACTATCATCTTACCGTTGTTCAGGAAACGCAGAACGAAGCCATCGAGTTGGCGTCGTTTTGGCCCGAGGTCGGCGACGATCCGCGGCTGGCGCCGGCCGAAGCGTTGGCCATCCTCGCAACGTGGGCTCACCTGCGCCGCTTCCCACCCGGTGACGTTTCGGAAGACGTCCGTGCATCGTTTGACAGGCTAGTTTGGACCGATGCGAATCGACTCTTGGACCATTACTTTGTTGTGGCCTCGCCCCAGGGGTGGACAGAGTCGGCCTTGCGGCTGGGCGAGGCCTGGGATGGAAGTCGCAGCCGGGACGAAGACGAAGATCTGGAACGCCTAGTTCGGCGTTTGTTCGACGCTATCGATTGTTACGGGCTGGCGGCGTATGCCGCCGGTCAGTTGCTTTCGACCGAAGACCCGCGACGGCGACAACTCGCGTCGGTGCAGCGTGAATTGGAAGAGGCCGAGCGGGTCCTGAGCGATCATGCCGAGGAATTCTATCCGGCGGCTGGGTTGGCCAAGGAAATGCTCGATTCCTATCGACACGATTGGCAGCCAGCCGATCACGATCTCTGGCTGACCACCGCGAAGTACGTGTACCTTGCTCAGATGTACGACGACGAGCAGGCATCCCTCGTCGCGCCAGAATTGTCGCCGGCGGACAAAGAAGCGATTCTTGTGGAGGTCCGTCGGGGGCACGACTTGCAGAATCGTGTGAGGAGGGTCTCGGACCTCGTGGGGAGATTCTCCGCCGTTCGCCAATACGGGATGTACGATGAACTGGCAATCTCATCCAGCTGTCGACCAAGAGGGCTTTTTCCATCCACGGGAGACGATGTTCCCTTGGTGATGATCTGGACGGAGCCTGCTTTACGAGCGGAGCCGCCGGAGGGGATCAGCTCGGCAAATTGGCTGGCGATTTTCAACGGCCGACTGTTCTGGATCGCTCGGCCTGAATCCCAGTTGCCCGCGGGTCACCGGGAGCCAGAACTTTGGGCGACGGTGACGGGCGAGAATCCAATGAAGTGCCCCCTGTTCCGCGTCGAGGACGGCGGATGCTGGAAGTTCTTGCCTTGGCTGGAAGGTCAAGCCGAGACTCAAGGGCTGCGAGTGTACGCCACGCCCATGGAGCACGCAGTGGAATTCTCGCAGCAGTCAATCACGATCGCCATACGATCGGCTTCGACGACCAAGGAAGTAAGAATCCGGTCCTTGGAAGAGACGATCGAGGGCCAGGTCGAAATCCGGGAGCTTTGGGGGCTGCTGCAGGATCTTTCTGATCGCGAACGATCACCCGCAGCCGTCGCCGAACTCACCAATCGTGTTGGGCAACACGAGTTTCGTTCGGATACCCCCCTGTCGTTAACATTGGCCTTCTATGCGTTCTGGCTGGTCCACGTGAACGATCAGCAAGACAGGAAGGCGCTTTTGGACGACGCCGGCGCAAAGACGCTCCGTTCGTGTTGGAGAGATTCGCCAACTTGGTCGCCGGTTTTCTTGGACAAACTTGAGCAGCTACTTAGCCAGCGTCATTCACAGCCTCGCGGATCCGAATAACTCTGCTGCTTCCTCGCATTCACTTATGTCGTCTATGATCGCGTCGGAACACGCTGCGTTCAACCTCGTTATTCCTCTGGAAGATAAGAAAGAAGCCAGGGGGCTTCTGCTGATCATACCCCTATCGTTGGGAGCGTTGGACGGAGACGGCAAGCCGAGTAACGGTAATTTGAACTCTCACGAGTTCGTACGGTATTGGTGGGCAGACGATCAGGATTCGCTGACAAGCCTTTGTCAATGCCTCCCTTTTTTCGACGGGTGTTTTTCCTCTCTAAATACTCTCGTTCCGATGCTGTACGACGTGGACGTGCTCCTGCGCCGTGGTGCGATTGTCGGCACAGATTCCGAGCTTTATCGGGGTGCAAGCTTCCAACTTCCCCTATGCATAGCTGCCTGGGCTCTAGTCCTCTGGGGGGCGACGGATGATGGCAGCTACCTAGAGAAACCGACTCGTTATCACTACACCGGTTCCGTACACGGGGAGTACTATCTGGATGGGGTCGAGGAGAAGGCCAAGATCTGCAAAAGGAGCGGCAAGTGGGGACGTGATTTTCTCGTCGCCCTCGATCCGCGTGAGTGGAGTCCGCCGTTCCCGAGAAACGTGAAGCACGTTACGCAGTTCGACGATGCGTTCGCCTTGGCTTTCGCGGGGTGTCTGGTTTCGGATTTCAACGCGGCTCGTCAAGTGGTCAAAGAAAAATACGGCGGTTTGTGTCAGGCCCCGCCGCAGAGGCGGTATGACGCTACCGCCCAGATCTCGCAATTCCTGACGAGGCATGCAGCCGACGTGCAGATCTTCCGCTCCGTTTGTCAGACGCTAAAGGTGCCCGTCTCCGCTGAATGTTTGCGGGCCACCGCCAACGAGCGTTGGGCGTCGGTGGCCCGGTTCTGCGACGATAAAGACCGTTTGCGCGAACTAGTTTTCGGGGCGGTAGGTCGATGCCAGACTGCCGGACTGAAAGCCCAGGCCGAGGATCTGCTGGCAGGCCAAACCGACATCGATGGAGTTTCAGCAGTGCGCTGGCCGACTCGCGGTGAGGCCATCGAGGCCGCCAAGCGAGTCGAGGGACACATGGGCCGCATGCGTCCGAAGCCCGGAAATGGCCGCCGTGTCAACGATTTCGTGGGAACTTACGCCCTCCTGCAGACTTGGGCCAGCGAAACGGACGACTGTTCGTTGATTCAGGTGTCCCGTCAGTTGCAGGATTCTTTCGACGATGCGTTCAGCAAGCAAGTGGAGGATGCGGCCAAGGCAGTCGGACTGGTCGACGACAGCTATCGGTTCTACCGTCCCGAGGACCAACTGAGCCTGGCCGCGGACTTCGTGGTGCGTTGCAGCGAGCAGCGCATGCCGGACGGCGTGGAGTTTGTACGCCGTCTACTCGATCGGGCCGGCGACCCGGGGACGACGGCTTCGCCGCGGGAAGAGTTGCTGCAGCTCGTTCTCCGCTGGTGGCATGGGGGCCGGCAGGCGGCCGCCGACTGGACGAGCGACCAGACGCGAAAGTCATTTCAAAAGCTACCGCAGACCGAGGAGGAGCGTCTCTTTCGGCTCCTTACCCGCGTGGACCAGTTGCTCCGCGAAGCGGGCGTCGTCCTGGTCGACGAATTGGCGGCCATGCCGTCCTGCCAGTTGGCATATCGGCTGGGGCTGGTTGAGCACCGGGCCGATTTCCTCGAACAGATTGGTGAACGACGATTGGGCGTCTACGGTCAGATGTTGGATCAGGCTCGCGGCATGCAAAAGGACCATGCGTACCTCGTGCCGCTGGCCCGTAGCATGCGGAGACTTATCGAGGAAGGCGCCGACACCGCCGAGCTACCCGACTCGCCCCTGCGTCGGGCTTTGTCGGCAGCGATTCCCAAGGCCAGCACCCACGAGTTGGACCAGTTGACTGTCGCCGACGGGAGCCTCGGTTGGTGGCTGGACGTAATGCCGTGGACTGCCAATCAGGCCCAGCTCGAATTCCTTTGCCGAATCTATCGCCAGCAGGTCGATAGGGGGGACCGTGAGCAGAAACGCGCCCAGAAGGCGGCAACGGCCTTGGCCGCTCAATTCGACGTCGCCGCCGTGTGCCAATGCCTCGGAGAGGACGTCGGCCGTTGGGTTGCCGAACTCACTCCCCTGGAGCGGGCCGGGCCGAACGTGATTCAATGGCTTGAGAGGTCGGCATTTGTCGCACCGAGAAAGTCGAATTGAGCCTAGGAGAGTTGGAGCTTGGATCGAACAGTTCCAACAACCCAGAACTGGGAGGAGAAATCGTGGCCGAGTGGAGATTCTATTTGCAGTCGCTTCTGGGCAGAGGCCAAGAGGCGGAAAAACGAATCAACGAACTCCTGATCCTACGTGGTGCCCTTCAAGGCGAACGGCTGTCGGTCGCCGAGCAAGTGCAGTTCCTGCGGCAACTTGAAACGCTCGACACGGCCCAGCAGGTCTTCCTTCTGCCCGCCCTGACCGCGCTGTTCGTCTCGCCTTGCGAGCGAATTCGACGGCAAGTTCTCGATCTGGTTCTCGGCTGGATCCGCCCGCGCGGCGCTCTCGGTAACGACTTGCGGTTCCTGATCGTCTCGTCGGCCGAGCCGTCCCGCTTGGAGTTCATTCTCCAGCAGTTGGCGGATCTGGCGAAGGGGGAATCGGTGGGAATGGACCTCAAGGCCCCCTTTTCAGCGTTATCGTTTCTGCGCACGCCGGCCTTCATTGTGACGACCCTAGTGGGTTTGAGGCAGTGGATTCGTCATCAGCCCAACGAGTCGGAGCTAGACGAGACATACGCCAGTTTCTTCCGGGCCGAGAAGAATGCCGATTTGCGCCGGTTGCTGGAGATCTGGGCGATTCGTGGACCGGTGTTCTTGCGTTACCTAATGATGGTTTGGATGGGGGAGACGGGCCTTAGCCCGTGTGCCGACCTCGATGCGAGCGAGGTTCTACTCCGCCGTTATCGGCACGACCGGGACCCGCTGGTAGCGGCAGAAGCCGTCGAGGCCTATGTCCGGCTCGTCCCGACCGATGGGCTACCGGCGGCGGTATCACTGCTAATGCAGGAGCTGAAGACGTTCAAAAAACGCGATCTCCAATGCTGGGATCGCGATCCGGGGGAGGCGTTCCGCGAGTTGATCTCCGGATTGATTTGGGCCTTGGGCCGGTTGGCCGCCCACCATTATCCGGCGCCCGAGCCGCTTCGTGCCTTGGGCGAGCTGCTTGCCCAGCCGCCCTGCAACCGATTGGATTTCATTCCCCCGAGGAACTTGCCTAGAGGCGTGACTCCAACCAGCGAGCTTCCTGAGGACGTGGCCAAAAAGATCTACGCGATCGCCTGTTTCCTCCATGCCCAAGAGATCACAATCCACGTGAGGCCTCTGAGAAACCGGGCGCAGGGCAATGCCGGGTTTCGCGACGCCGGGGCGCCGGCCCCCGTGAAAATCGACAACCCCCAGCTTTCACCCAACGTGTTTGACTTCGAAGCGACTCCAAACCCAGATTCAGGAAACGATCCGCTGACTTGGCCACTGCACCTTAAGAGACCGTGGCTCTATGGCCAGCATAGCCAGGCGGCAAATCACCTATTGCCGCTGATCAGTCCTCTGCTGACGCCGACAGACGATCCGCAGAGGCGAGTCGATTCCCGTCAGGAAATTAGGCAGCGCGGACCGTGGATGTATGCCGCGTGCCATGCCGCCGCACAGGTCTTGTGCGAGGTCTTGCGCCGCGGCCATCGGCTCGATCAACCCACCATCCGGCCGATCTTCGACTACCTCTGCAAAATGGCCGCCAAATTGAGCACAACCAAGACGGCAAGGTCCAACGATCAGCATGCGCCGTCGGATGCCAGCAAATTGAAGGTCCTGACGAAGCGGTTGTTCTTGAACGATCTGCTCGGCGAGGAGGTTTTTTCGCTGACGAACTTCGAAGAGCCAGCGTCGAACTGGACGCCGTTCCTGGTTCAACTTGCCGAATCGTCGTTGCGGTCGCTACCGTGGGAGCCGACCTACCGTTGGATCAGCGACAACTGCGGGTTGCTGTTGAAGATCGCCAATGCCTCTGCCTGTCATCCCAAAGCCCGCTACTCGGCGGCAGTCGTGCTGTGGATCCACGCTGCTAGGGTGGGGGGGCAACTCCAACAGGACGTGGATGCAATACGCTGGCGCGATCCGGACATCCTGTCAATACACCACGACGCCCTGTGCTTCGTCGAGGAAGACGTATTGCAGGAATGGGCCGCGAAGGATGAAGCCTCCCCGGGCGACCCACGGCGCAGTCTCTACTTGGCCGCCGAACAGTTGTCACGCGCGCTGGAGGTGGAAGCAGGCCTGCCCGACCTCGATCTCGCGGACAATTGGGCCGCGACTTGTCTGGCTGAATGGGAACCGACACTGAAACAGGACCAGTTGCACCACTTGCCATTCCGGCTGCTGCGTGCCTATGCGCGTCGTCCACGCGACCTGCCTGGCAACATTCGCCGACTGCACGACCTGCTGCTCCGCACCTGCTCGACTGCGGAACTGCAGTTCTTCTTCGACTGCCTGCCGGCCGACCGAAAACCCAGCGAGCGACTTTACCGGCGGATCGCGGAGTTGGTCGAAGGATCCCGCGGCGCCATTTCCGCCGCATCCAGCCCCCACTTCGACATCCAGGCTGTGAAGGACAGATTGTTGCAGGAATCAGTCGTCCGCCGATGGCTAGCGAGGCACGCCCGGCGTTGGTGGCAAGAAGACGCGTTCTCCTTCTACCTGCGTTCCCGGCGTCCGCCTTCGTTTCCGCAGTGGGGACGCGTTATTGCCGCCGAGGGCGAGATCCTCGGCGGAGCGGGGGCAGCCGAGGAAGACCTGCTGGCCACGCTCGCCCCACTAGGACAGCCGAAACTAGACTTGGCAGCCGGATATGCCGATCTTGTGGCTTCGTTCGTACACAGCCCCCAGATCAGCAGCGGCATTCGGTGTTTAGCCAGGGGCTGCGAGGTCGTTCCGGGGACGGTCGATCTTCACGCACTTCCACTTCCTCTTGAACAGAAGATCCGGCGGCTGGAATCGCTAGTGGTGAAGGCGGAGCCGTTCTCGCTTCTGGCCCGCGTCGTCGGCATTGAACGACCGGGTATGGCGTCGATCTGCTTGGGCGCATCGGTACCCGGCCTTCTTGCCCACCAGGTTGTCACGGTCGAGGACGATGTCCGGGCAGACGATTCATTGCTGGTAGAAGTTAAAATTTGCACGGGTTGCGAGTGTATGCTCGTTCGGGCCGAATGGGAATGGCTCACTGCGCAGCCAGCGGACGCCCAGGTGTTCGATTTCCGAAAGGTGAACGACCAAGTGCTTCGGCTTGAGCGAGCATGGCTTGCTCGCGGCCCCGCTCTGGTCTTGAAGGCCCGGACTTCGGGAAGAAAAATTGAGCGCGAACCGGGCATGGTTCGCTGCTGGTTCAACGCTGGCTTTGTCCAGTGTCGCCGGGACCGAAACGGGAATGTGATTGGAGCGTACGACCCGTGGGTGGTCCTGCCGCAAGACCAAGCACCGCCGGTGGGCGAGGAAGTCCTATTACGGCCCCACGGCGAATTAGCGTTCGAAAACCAGTCGGTCGATACTCCAGCCGCGCGGGCCATCAATGTAAGGGCGATCCGACCTCCTCGGGCCCAGGAAGGGAGTCTTGTTCGCGGTGTGATCGTCGGCAGCGACCGCAACCACGTTGGCCGGCGCCGTTGGTTGGCCAGGTGCGGCGAACTGGAGTTGCGGATTGATCGCGACAAACTAACCAGCGACCTGATGACACTGTTCTCGCTCGACCAGCTCAGCGATGAACAGCTCGCCGGGCTGGGATTGGCCGATCATGCGATCACGTTTCGCGTGACGGATAACGGACGGCGCGCCAGTGTCGTGGCAGCCGATCCCCAGTGGCAAGCCACCGACTTGATCCTTGCTACCATTTGCCAGCAAGTGGCGGGGCTCACATTCTTGAGGTCCGAGGGGGCGGGCGTCTTGGTTTTCGAGGTGCGGCGCAAGGGGGGAGTGGCAGAGGGATGCCGCAACAGCCTTTCGCCGCTGGGCTTGCATGTCCGCGTCGCCGAAGGTGAACTGTTCCGTTCCACTGGCAAGCCGTGGACAGCGAGGGACTTCGAGAATCGCGAGGGCTACCGACTGGGGCTGCAGGTGGTCTTCGGGCGGCTGCTGGGTGACGGCTCATACCAAGCCGATGACGAGCAGGGGATCCCCGACCTGCAAGCGGTTGAAGATAAGGACTCCGACCTGAACCTCCGGTGCCGCGATGCATTCCGGCCCGACAGTCTTGTCCGCGTGCGGATGGAAGGTCAGTCGTTGCGACTAGTCCCGCCACCCGATCTGGGCGTGTTCCCGCTCCACGAAGTCGACGTCCGCACGGACGACCGCACGCGTCATGCCTTCCAACGGACTGCCGACAACGAGCGTGAGGCGTTGGTGAGCAACGAGTGGAAACCCGCGGCAGAAGAGTTTCGTCTCGAAGTACGTCTCCCACGCGAGAAACGCTTACTCTCGCCCGACAATTCCGGCCCTGGCGAGGTTGTCCGGTTGCTGAACTTGGAGCGGGGAATGCCGTTGAAGGGGTCCCTCCGCGCTTATCAGGAGAGGGCTGTCTTTGTCAACGGTCTGCGAGTCGACCTTGATCCATTGTGGCATTATCTGCTTCCCCGGCCAATGTCGCTGGACGATGTCCTTTGGCACGCGCAAGGTCGGGCACTAGGCGTGACGGCGGTGGTGAACCGGAAAGAACGGCCCCGGTCGCCAGAAACGATGCCGGAGGAGCTGCCCTTCCTGAAACAAGGGGGAGAGGTCACCGGGCTGGTGGTCGGCACGCCGCGTTCCAACGAGTCGCACGAGGTGGCGATCCGCTGGGTGGGCGGTACGGGGCCCGACGGCGAACCGAAGGTCGCGGATGAAATGCGTCTGGCGTTCGACGACAACGATCTTCGTTCGTTCCATCCCGGCCACGTGGTACGGGCTCGGCTGCAGAACGGAAGAGTTCGACTGGACCACATCCAGCGCGACGTGACGGGAAGCCTCTTCTACGAAACCACGTCCCCGGACAACTGGGCCGCCGCCTTCCGGGAGTGGGCGTCGGCCGACGAAGCTCCACGCGGCGTGCTGCTGGCAGGCCCCGACGCTCGGCGTGGTTGGCTGTTCGTGATGGCACCAGCGCACCTTGTCGAGATTCCGGCCGCCAAGCTGTCCGGGGTGGAGCTTCTGCGGGATGCATGGAAGCTCGACGTGGTCGAATTCGCCCGCGAAGCGGCCGATGGCGACGTGCCTCGTTTCTGCGTGACGGGCGTCGAGCCGTGCCTGTTTCGATCGTGGCTGGGGCAACCGCTGGAGTTGTTGGTGCACGGGTGGCGATGGGAAGACCGGGTCTTCACCTGCTCAATACTCCCTCCGGGCGATGATCCGCAGGGGGTGCCGATGGGGTTCTCACTCTCCGAAGCGGGAATTTCCCCGTTGGCGGCCCCGCAAGCCCTCCGAGACCGGCTGCTGTACAACCACGAAAGAGACATTCGGTTGCCCTGTACCTTACGGGGTTACGACTTAGGGGTCACCCGTCACCGGGAAGCCAGCGACCTTCGCACCCGCTGGCTTTGCCGATTGCTGCCGTCGGTGGCGGTCTTTCGCCCGGATGCGACCATCGAAACCGCGCAGCAAAAATCGCTGGCCGATACCCTGCGCGAGTGCAACGGGCGGATTGAGTCCGAGGGTTGGCTACACAAGGACAACTCGGGGACCCGCTCGGTCCAGTTCGAACAATTCCCTGACGAGCCCCCTGTACCACTGCCAGAGGAGGAACAGACCTGGATCCGCTTCTCTCGTCCCCTACCCAATCCCGGCGATGCGCCGCGGCCGTTCGTCGTCTTTCAGACGCCGGACGGTCCGCGGGCGTCTTTGCGGCGGCTGCCGCCGCTCAGCTTGGGCGAATGGCTGCGGAGCGTCCGGCTTTCGCCCAATGGCGGCCCCGTAACGAGGAAGCTGTATTACTTCGGCAAGCTTTCGGCCGAACAACTCGCGGAGTGCGATCGGCGGGACTGGGCGGAAGGCGAGGAGTACTACGTGTTGTTTGAGGTCGAACCAGGGGTGTCGCTGGCGGCTAGACCGTCGCAGCTCACGTTTCACGGCGCGAAGTTCGATCCCACGGCCCTCGTCTGCGGTGATATCGTCAACCAGTTCCTGGTAACCCCGCCGCCGGAGCCCGAAGCGGAGTGCGGCATGGAGATCCTGGATATTCTGCCGGACATTAGCTCAGAGATCGAGAAGTTCGACCGGCTCCAAGGGATCCATTTCGGCAGCGTCAGTCTCCGAGGCGATATCGTGATGCTCAAGATGCTCCGCGGCGTCAACTTCCGAACCGATGTCGTGGATGAGGGGCGCCGCGGCCGCTGGCGATTCGTGCTGGTTCCGCCGGATGAGCGGCAAATGGCCTGGCTGCGGGATATGGAATGGGACGATCAAGGCTCAGCCATCGTGTACCTCAAATTCGACCACGTGGATCGAGACCGCGGCGAGCTGTTCTTCCGTTTGGCGTCGGTGGAGGACGTTTTCAAGGAGAGGAACCTAATCTGGGTGCGTTTGCCCGGCAGCGGCGAGGCGGAAGCCGAAATCGCCGAATTCGGCAAGATCAAAAGGCTTCGGGCTCTTCCACTACAGACGCCTTCGTTGCGCAGATCGGAGGGGCAAAAGATGTACATTTCTGATAGCCGGTTTTCGACCCGCCGGGGACGGCTACACAGTCTGGTGATTCCTGAACAGGGGCGAATCCGCCTCGTCTGCGTGCGGGGCGAAGATGATCAAGGCACGCGACAGCTATCGCTGCTGGAGATTCCGCCCCGGCCGTTCAGTTTTCTGCCACCCTTTGCGACATCGTGCCGAGCAATCTTGATTACTTGCCCCCCACCCCTGAGGCGATCGTCTTGACGCGTCAATGGGCCAGCCCCGCCAGACGCTCTAAACTGCTCAGAGAAAAGAAGCCAATCTCATGCGACCTGGTAGGCTACCCTCAGCTTACTGGCGTGACACGCGATTTGAGCGAGGAGTCCGCCGCCTCCGAGGATGCGGTCCTGCAGGTCGCAAAGATCACCAGAGCGGCGTCCGGCAATATCCCGCTTCGTGCCGCCCAGCCGCTGGAACTTTCCGGGCGAGACATCGTCGTGGGACGACTGGAAATCGACGACAATAACGTTCCGCGACTGCACGATCCGTCGAACAAAGTCCACACGCTAAGTTGGTCCGAGGTGACCTTCCGCCAGGGAAGTCCCCGTAGCTTGGCAGAGGCCCTGCGCAATTTGTCCTGGCGGGACGTATCGGCGGACCGGAAGGACAGTAGCCCCCAGACCATTGATCCCCTTGATCGGGCCTGGCTGCTAGCGCGGCGAGTCAACGGGCGGATCTCACTGACCGCTCAGGCCGATACACCATTCCCAGTCGACCATCTGGCCGAACAGTTCCCCACGCGAGATTCCCCGAATGGTCCCGTGCGACAGTCGTACGTTGTTGCCGTGAATCGGGCGGGCCGCTTAATACTCGAACTCGCGCCCGGCCGCTACGTTGAGTTGCCGACGGGGCTGCTGCGTCAACTGTTCTCGGGGCAACTCGGGCCCGGGCTCGAATTGGGCTGGGAGAGTCTGGATCGGGGCGACGTCATGGAGATCGAACGCGTCCCAGCGGCGGAGGACAGTACCGCGGAATACCTGCCGCCGTTTCGCGTGGTTCAAGTGCATCCGGGCAACGGTCGGCAAGAGCGAGTCTCGTTCGTGACGGTCCTTCAGGTCGCGGCCGATGGGGGCTTGGTGCTGGGACAGCCAGGACCGACGGCCATCCCCGCGGACCATTTGCGTCACCTGCTACAAGATCGCCTGATTGACCTGCGCTCGTTTCCCGCCGGCCGCTTGCGCGATGAAACCCTCTGCAAGGAGTTCGACCGGCACGGCAACTTTCTGGTCCTTGAGGGCGTCATAACAGGCACTCGTCAGGGAGCCAATGGCTGGCTGCACTTCGTCGACATCGGCATGCCTGTTCCCATCCAGGGCCGAGCCGATCAAGGATATCCGCAGTTCTTCCTGCTCAGCCGGCCGCCGTATCCCAAGGGCACGCCCCTCCGGGTGCGTGTCATGAACATTGAGCACCGAGGCGGCCGTCTTGAGACGTGTGAGCTTGCCGTTGAATGGGACTCCAACCGCGCACGTATACGTTGGGACGGGTCGATGGCCAAGCGATTTGCAGGATCGCCACAGGTCGGAGATTCGGTCGTAGTGTACCGCGGCGACGCCACCTTACCGGGGGACTGCCAGGTCCTCGGCTATGAGACCGACTTCTTGGTCGAATGGGTGCCCTATGCCGGCGACCCCTTTCATCTTCATCAAATGCCGGAACGAGACTTCATTCTGCCGCGTCTGCTGCCAGGGCCAGAATCCGCCATCTGGGCTACGGTCGAGGCGGTCGAGGAAACGCGACGAGTACTGCGGCTGTCGCGACGGGTGCAACTAGAGCAATCGCTTCCCCGCGCGGGTCGCATTGGTCGCGCCCGCCTCCGTGAACCCCTCAACGATCGCCGCCTGTTAGTCGATGTCCTGGGAACACCCACGGTCCTTTTCGTCGATAAACTCTGTCAAGGGGCTGGACGGGCCTTCCGGGCCTCGGTCGAGGCGCTAACCCGGGCGTGGGTCGCCGACTCTGCCGGGGCATTATCGTCGCCTGAACTGGAAGTCGTCGCTGAGTCCGACGGAACGGTCAACGCCGTGGCCGTCTACCCCTTGCCGTCGGAAGTGGAAGAAGTGGAAGCCCGCATCGAACGTATTGTGCCGAAAGGCGTACTAGCCAACGCCGATGGCTGCCGTATGTTCGTGCCGAATCAGGAGTTGGCCTGCTGCGATCTCGACGAGGAACTCATCATGCAGTTTTTCAGGCAACCTAACGACCGGCTGTACCGCGTACGGGTTCCTAGCAGATCTTACAAGGGACCCTTCAGCCTGATTCGAACCCGCGAGGTCCGCCGGGAAGTGGCTTGGCTGCGTCTTGCGGGTACGGAGCCAGTTTACGTAGTTTTAGCCTGGGACTGCAAGGAGGGGCGGGCCATCGTTCGCAGTCCGTCCGGGGCGCTCATGGAACTATCCTACGAACCGGGAACCAAGGTGCCAGAACGTGGTCCCGCGTACGTACAGTCGGTCCACGAAACGGGGACCGTGGTCCGTTTGTCGCTAGAGCGGGTGCCCGTCCGTTATTGGGCCTTCCCCAAAGAACGCGAAGAACGCCAGGAGTTCGCCATCGATTCGGTTACGTCCCAGGTCGTAAGGTCGGCCATCCTCGATCTTCAGAACCTGGACGATGGCCCAGGGGCACTGGCTGCCTGGGCATCGCGACAAATCGGCCTGGAGCCCAGCCCGCGGAACCTTCGGCTCGTCCTGGAGGAAATTAACACACGCTTTGGGCACGACACCGCATGGGCCGCCGCGTATGGCTCGGCTGGCGAACCTGCCGATCCTCCCTGTGGTTTCGCAATCGCCTTGGGCGAGACGTGCAACCTGTTGACGCAACGGCAGGCAGTAGAAGTGGCATCCCCGATCGCCCAATTCTCCCTCGGCTATTGGCATCTGCTGACAGGGAACGCAGTGCAATCGCTGCCACACCTACACGCCGCCATAGGTGACGCGGCCGTCGGCCGGCATGTCGACGTGTGGATCTGCCTGGCGCGCGCCCTTTCACTCATGAATGCCGAGACGGCGGTGATTCCGCCCGCATTGGCCCGCCGTCTCCAGTTGCCCGATGCGACTCCCCCGATGGTCATGGCAACGTATCTCTTGGCGCGATTGAGTGTCCTTGTCTGGACCGGCGCCCTCCAGACATTCCCTCTCCCTCTGTTCCAACCCTCAAACCCTAATGACCCTGAACGACAACTCTGGATGGAGTCGTTGCAGCGGGGCGAGTTGACAAGCATTATCGAAGTCGCGGACCGTCTTCGAGCCAATGATCGGGAGCGGTCAACATTGAATCAAGCCCGAGACTTATGGCTGGCGATTGTCCAGGGCCGCTTTGACACGCGATTGGGAGAACTGACCGACACCCTGCTGACAGCGATTCGAGACGAAGAAGAAGACCATCGCGAGATCGGTGCGGGCGTATACCTGTTGGCCGCGCAGCTCTCGTTTGCAAGAGGGGACATTCGGACAGGCTTTCACCACTTGGAATTGGCGGCTCCTCCGGCCGGCGAGGAAGAATTGTCGGATGCCATGGAATTTTGGAAAGCCTGGATCCGCTGCGAACCTCTTCCGTCCACAGTCAGTCCGTTGTTTGCCGCGCTCTTGGACGCCTTCCGACAAAGCCGATGGCGGTCGCAAGTCGATGCGTGCGTAGTCCAGCGACTATGGGAATCGCTACGAAATACTCATCACCGATGGGTTGTCAATGGCCCCGTCTATCGAATCGTGCCCCACAAGCCTGACATTCCCGCGCAAGTGCCACTATGGGGCGAGGAACACGCCATTCCGATGACGTTGATTGACGTAGCGGGGGAGGGCAGTAACGAAGAGTGAGGATCCCGCAGTCAGTGGAAAAACGGATCCTGCAATGAAAACGGGCTTTTCTCTCACATTTGTTTACACGAAACCCACCCGGATGGTTGAATGGCGATGGAGTGAAAAGTCCCCAGCTCGCGATTGGAACGTGCCGATCGCATCCGTGCCGGCGCCAATGCCACAACAATGGAAGGAATCGAGCAAAGGCCGCGTCCCCCCCATGCCATCAAGGTCAACCTGCCCTGGAGCTACTATCACAAGCACCGGTGCCTGTAACTGCACGACGCGGTCTGCCGCGACCTCGCCTTCTGGCATGTGTTGATCGACGATCTGGTCGAGTGTCGCTTTGATCGGCTCAGCTTGTGGAGCATTCGTCTTGGGTGCCTAATAGTACGGCCAACCGATTTCCCCAATGCATGCGACCTGAGCGACGCGGAGTTGGCTCCGCCCTTGCCGCCCAGACTTGACGCTGCTGCACTGTTTCGTACAATTGAAGTTGAGGGCGGCAATACTATTTCCCGTCGTTTGGACAAAGACGTATGTACAGCTCGGTTGCCCCCGGGGGACCGAGCGTCGGATGCTTCCGGGTCGTCTTTTGCGTGGGGAAGCAGAGCATGTTGGATGCGTTGTTGGTTGCCGTCCTGTTTGCCCTCGGTTCGCTTTACATGGCCTAGGGGGCATGCGAGTTGTTAAACCACTTCAACCCCAAAGCTCCCCAGGAGATCAAAGTGGTGGGGCTGGCCGAAACCGAAGATCCCGTTGAGGATCGGTAGTCGGCGATTCGGCAGGTCCGGAAGATCAGTGGCCGGACCAACTTGGTAAGAACCAAGATCGCCGCGTCTTGACGTGGCGTGCAACTCGCGACGACCACCGGCCGTACGTACACGCGGCGCGGGCTTAGTGAGTGTGAACTTCCGCCTTGGCGCGGGGCACGCTTGCGATGACTGACAGCTTGGTACATCACTGGTATGTTCGACTTGGCCGCGCATTGACGCGGCGCGCAAGACCGCCCCAGTGACGCGGTGTTCGATCTAGGGAATGCGGTTTTGCCGCGCATTGACGCGGCACGCATGACCGTGCATTTGCGCGGTGTTCGGTCTAGGGAATGCGATTTTGTCGCCGCATTAACGCGGCTCGCATGACCGTGCACTGAGGCGGCGTTCGTTTTTGTGAATGCGGTTTGGCCCATTAATGCTCGAGCGAACGGGACTGGCAAGTTTGATCAACTTGCCAGTCCTTTTTTGTTGCCGGAGGCACTGGCGTCTCCCGATTACCGCAAGACCACCCGCGTCAAACAGCCGATTTGTGTCCTGGCCGGTGAAGTGGTCTGTCTCCGGTTCCGCCCTCCATGCCCGCAAGCCAAACCCGACTGGCAATCTAGACCAGCCGTTCTGTATCTTGGTCGGCGCATACAGGATGAGTGCGAACCAGATCCACGTCTGTTGCTTCGCCAAGAATCGTGATCGGCATGCCACGCGCCGGCGCTGTTGGCCGGTGTTCGGCCGATTCCTCGCACGCAACGCCGTTAGCGGCGTGTTTTCACTTGCAACGCTGGGCCGGCCTGCTACGTGGTGAAACCTGGTGCCGAAGCCCTGGCTGTGTATTACGGCGATCCCGCGTCCCTCTCGGCCAATAGACGGCTACCGCGGCTGGATCGCCTCTGCCAATTGTTGGATGTCTCCGAGAACTACCGCGTGTCATAAACGAAATGGTCTAGCCGTATACGTAACGAGGACCTGACTCAGTGGTAACTGAAACTAATAGGGGATTCTCCAATGAACCGATTTCAACCCGTAACGCGTAGCCGACCGGCCCAAGGCTCAACCCGCCGAACATCCAGAAAACTGCGCCGGTCGCGCAATATCCGTCTGCCTTTCGTCGAAGTGCTCGAAAATCGGTGTTTTTTATCGGGCACACCGTTGAACGTCGTCCTCGTGAGCGATGCGATCGCTCAAGCGGAACAGGTCCGCATGGCAGCCGCTGGGGACAGTATCGCGATTGTCTATCAAAGCAACAACATGACCGTCATGGGGTTGGTCGATCTTCTTGTGTCGGAGTCCGCGGCGCACGACAGCGCACCGATTGAGCACGTGGGTATCGTGGCACACGGTGGCCCGGGAAAAATCGATCTTGGCAAGGACGACAAACTCAGCTCGGCTACGATTCCGAGCCAAGCGGCTGCGTTCGAACGATTACGATCCGTGCTCACGAACGATGCCCGCCTGGATTTATATGCCTGCTCTGTCGCCGCTGGAGCGGGCGGCAAGACCTTTGTTGACGAGCTTGCCGCTGTAACGGGCGCGGCTGTATTCGCCAGCGATAACCCGGTTGGCACCGTACCCGGGTCGGATCTTATTTGGGAGTACCACACGGGGGACACAGTCTCGAACAACGACTTGTTTTCGGTCCACGAGCTTGAGACCATTACAAACCTATCCCTACCCACACCGGCAGTCGCAACACAGGCCGCCTCCGCAGTTGGCTCGACCTCGGCGACGCTGAATGCGCAGATCAGCAGCACGGGCGGGGCGACGATTACCGAGCGTCGGTTTAGCTGGGGGACCACCGCTTCCTGTTCCGATGGCTGGACCAATGCGGTCACGGTCAACGTCAACAATTTCTCGTACACGCTCTCCGGTTTGACACCGGGCCAGACGTACTATTTCCAGGCCTGGGCCGACAATTCGGCGGGCTGGAGCACGGGATCAGCATTGTCGTTTACGTTGTCGGGCGGAGATCAGCCTGATTATCCTGGAGCCAGTTGGGTTGGCGGAGTGCCCACCGGGAACTACACCGCCGCTTCACGAATAGCGTCGGACATCCGCTGGATCGTGGTCCACACAACCGAAAGCACCGCCGACTCGGCAATTCAGTGGTTCCAAAACCCATCATCTGGCGTGAGTGCCCACTATATTGTCAAGCGGGATGGTTCGATTGTCCAGTTGGTCAGGGATCACGACATCGCGTGGCACGCTGGAAACTGGAGCTATAACCAGCAGTCCATCGGTATTGAGCATGAGAGATACGCTGGCGCCGAGGTAACGCCCGCCCAGTACGCCGCTTCAGCCCGACTGACGCAGTGGCTGGCCTCGCAATACGACGCGAATGTCGTATTCCCAACCGGCGTCGAACCCGCCGACCCAGCCGCTGCCGTGGGCGTCATCGGGCACAATCAAGTCCCGGATCCCAGCAACCCAAGCCTGGGTGGTGGTGCAAGTCATCATACTGATCCAACCAATTGGGATTGGAACTACTATAAGAGTCTTTTCGAGGCGAACGGCAATGACAACTTCGCCAGCCGCACGGACCTAGGATCCGTTGCTTCGGTGACAGTCAGTGGGAGCAACGTGGGTTTCACCGGCGAGACGGGCGAGTTGAGCCAAAGTGGGGCGATCAATTCCGCTTGGTGGTCCTGGACCGCGCCGAGTTCCGGCACGCTGACGGTGGACACCAACGGCAGTGGTTTCGACACTTACCTGACCCTGGCAACAGGTTCCGCTGTGGGCAGCCTGACCGCGTTGAGCCAGAACGACGACGGCGGCAGCAACCTTTGTAGCCTGATCACGTGGACAGTCAATTCGGGAACGCAATACCAAATCGCCGTCGACGGCTACGGAACCAACACCGGGAGCATCGTCCTGCATGTGTCTCTTGTGCCGACGGGGGATACCGTACCTCCAGTGGTGAGCAGCCTATCGCCCACGGACAATGCCAGTGGCGTGAGCCCGACGACGAGCCTGGTCTTGACGTTCAACGAGGCCATCCAGAAGGGCACCGGGAACATCGTGGTCAAGAAGACCAGCGACAACTCGGTGGTGGAGACGATCGGGGTGGGCAGTACGGCCGTGACGGTTTCGGGCACGACGGCCACGATTGTGCGGAGCGTGACTCTGGCCCAGAACACGGGGTACTATGTGACCCCGTCGGCGGGCAGTTTCAAGGATCTAGCGGGCAACGACTACGCGGGAATCAGCGACGCTACCAGCTGGAACTTTACGACCTCGGTGGGCAGCAACGACAACTTCGCCAACCGAACGGATCTGGGATCCGCCGTTTCTGTGACGGTCAGCGGGAGCAACGTCGGGTATACCGGCGAGATGGGCGAGTTGCCTCAGAACGGGACGATCAACTCCGCTTGGTGGTCCTGGACCGCGCCGAGCACCGGCATGCTGACGATCGATACCAACGGTAGCGGCTTCGACACGCACCTCACTCTAGCCACGGGATCCGCTGTGGGCAGTCTGACCATGCTGAGCCAGAACGATAACGGCGGCAGCGGCTATTGCAGCTTGATCACGGGTGCGGTTGTGTCTGGCACGCAGTACCAGATCGCTGTCGACGGCTTCCAGGACCATACCGGCGACATCACCCTCCACTTGTCTTTCGTAAACGGCATCTCCCCCCTGGGAGTTGACAGCCTGAGTCCGGCAGACAATGCCACCGGCGTGCATACGAGCACGAATTTCATGATGACATTCAATCAGGCAATCAAGAAGGGCACGGGCAACATTGCAATCAAGAAGGCCAGCGACAATTCCACGGTCGAAACGATTCCGGTGAGCAACGGTAGCGTGGTTATTTCGGGGACGACCGCGATCGTCTTCCCAACGGTGGCTCTGAGCTTCAACACGGAATACTATGTCGAAGTCCAGGCGGGGGCCTTCCAGGACTTGGCGGGCAATGCGTTCGCTGGAATCAGCGGGGCCACATCGTGGAATTTTACCGTCGAGGCCGGATTCAATCTTGTTGGTAGCCTCCTGACGTTGGGGATCAACGACAATGGCTCGCTGCTCCATGGACCAACGCAGGCCCAGTACCGGGGTGTCGAGTTCTTTTATCCTGGCACACCGTACCACGAATTCTCCGTGTCGGCAGACGGCACGAGAAGCATGAACGCCGCCGGGGTGATGGCTTACACGATTCCAGGAGCCACGACCGATGTCAGTACCGGAACCACGCTGGCAGCTCGATTCACAGGGACTGTCTCCGGCCTGAGCTTAGTTCGGGATGTGTGGTTTGACCGGACAAGTAGCCTGGTGAATGCGTCCATTCAATTGACCAACACCAGCGGGAGTTCGATCAACAACGTGGCGTTCTTGGAGGCTGCGGACCCGGATCAGGGTTATCCTGACTTCAAGACGAAGAACGACGTGGTGACAATCAACGGGGCTAAATTCGTGCGGGCTACGAGTACCGGTGCGAACCCGGGTTACACGGTTGGTTTCGGAAGTGAGGATCCGCGGGCCGTGGTCTCCGTCAACAATCCCTGGCCATTTAGCGATCCCTTCACCATTCTGAACAGTCCGACTGACCCCGACGGTGCCGTGGACGACGCGGCGGTGGGAATCGCCTTCAATTTCGGGACTTTGGCGCCCGGACAGTCGGTCAGGGCTACCTACGTGTTTCCGTTCACCAGCACGCCGGAGGAGGCGGATGCGTTGTTTGCGAGCACGGTGGAACCACCGACAGTCAATAGTCTCTCGCCTCCAGACAACGCCACGGATGTGTCGGCAGGGGCAAATCTGGTCATTACGTTCAGCAAGAACGTGCAGAAGGGATCGGGGAACATCTTGCTGAAAAGATCCAGCGACAATTCGGTCGTGGAGACGATCGCCGTGAGCAGCGCTGCCGTGACCATTTCCGGTGCCACGGCGACGATCGACCCAGCCATAACGCTGGCGGGCAGCGCGGGCTACTACGTGGAAGTGGCGGCCGGGGTCTTCGAAGATCTGGCGGGAAACGATTTCGCGGGCATCAGCGGCGCTACGGCGTGGTGCTTCACCACCAACGCGCCCACCCTGACGCTGAACGTAGTCGCGGCGGCGGTGGCGGAAAACGCCGGGGCGGCGGCGACCACCGTGACGATCAGCCGCAACACGGATACGACGGCGGCCCTGGTGGTGAACCTGTCCAGCAGCGATGCGAGCGAAGCCACGGTCCCGGCCACGGCGACGATTGCGGTGGGCCAGTCTTCGGTGACGGTGAACCTGGCTGCGGTGGATGATTCGATCGTGGACGGCACGCAAACGGTCACGATCACGGCCTCGGCCACGGGCTTCACCAACGGCAGCGACACGCTGCAGGTGACGGACAACGA
>JAPLNJ010000280.1 GCA_026692885.1 Planctomycetota bacterium
GCTGAAAGCCGGTCATACTCGTCCGCTACCTGAAGATCCACGCCAATTGAAATTCTTCTAAACCCCGTTTTTTCCAATGTTTCTTGACTTAGCACCAAAGGAGAGCATCATGTCGCGCACGCTGGAGCGTGACGACTACTACACTTGCGACACTTATTGATGCGCCGGTCCTTACCGACTTGCCTCTCGTCGTTGATGTCAATTCCCTGCGGGTCGTTGGAGCCGGTCAAGGTCTCCAGTTCGCCCGGTGGTGGGGACGGCAATCAGATCGAAGACCAGGGCTGTGGGAGCATTCTGACGGATCGCTTCCCACGGCGCCAGGACGAGCTGCGAACCGGCCTTCGCCGCTTGGGCGATCTGCTCTTCGGTGGCGTCCGCACTGGCGACCGTGACCAGGGCGTAGGCGCGACCGGCCTGGGGCAGGATCAACCTCCCGTCGGGACCGACCAACGCGACTACCACGGGCCGTGATTGGTCCGAGTTGGCCAGCAGCATCCGTGAGCCATGCCAGAGGACGATGCCTCGATGACGCGTCACGGTCTGCGGATCAAGCTCGACTCGCTGCGAGCGGCGGCTCTCCACGCGCGGTGCAGAGGCAAACGTCACGACGACTTCACCCGCGGCGCCAGGGCGGACCGGAAACCGCAGATACCCGTCTTCCATTTGGGCCGCCAACTCCCGGCCGTTCGCGTCGGCCGCCTGGAAGCTCTCGGCCCACGTCGGACGCCGCAGGAACACGGCGGGGAACTCGGCCGTGGTGTCTTGCGGATCGATCCGCACCCGACAGGCAAGAGTTCCCCGCTCTTCCGCCTGGCAGGACACGGTGACTTGGCAGACGCCGTGCGGGGTTTGGACCCGTGCGCGAACGTCCAGAGGAAAGTTGATGAACAGGCCGCGCTGGGATCCGGCGACGACATAGCGGTGCAGGGTGTGCAGGCCCAGCAGGCCATGAAACGTGCAGCACCAGACGGCTTCCGTGGACTGCGTTTGCATCACGAGCGGCCCCTCGGCGTCGCACACGAAATTATGGTGGCCGTAGCCGCCGTTGGCTGTCCGGTTCATCGCGTAGTGGTTCCACAACAGCCGCTCGGCCATGTTCAAGAAACGCGTCTCGCCCGTCAGTTGCCACAAGCGCAGGTTCAGCCGCAACCAATCTGCTTCGCTGCATCCCTCGTCGGTTTTCCAACTGACCCGAAAGCGCTCGCCGACACCGCCCATCGGCCAGACGTAGCCGCCCTCGACGGCTTCCTGCCAGCGGCGCAGCGGACGCTGGAGATACTCCTGCTTGCCCGTGGTCTCGTACAGCAGCAACAGTCCGTAGTGGGTGATCAGGTTGCCGTGACTGTGGTCGATGGGCAGGGTGTCGAATTGCCGGAAGAATTCGGCCATCCGCTCGGCCTGCTGCAGGTAGCGGTCGTCATGGGTCACTTGGTACAGCCGCACCAGGCCCTCGATGCCTGGGAAGTAATCCGTGACATACCCGGCGGCGTAGGTGCCGGTCGAGCGATACTCGGCCATTCGGGCCGGGTCCAAGAACCGGTCGGCGGTGGCGACGTAGAAATCGCCGATCCTCCGGGCCGCTTGCAGCAGGTCCGGGCGGGCGAACTCGCGTTGGGCGTCCAGCAAACCGACCAGCAACCGGGAATTGCCCCAGAAGATCGGCAGCTTGACGTTATGCGGACTTTCCGGCTCCAGCGGCGTGCTCCAATCGACGTCATAGCCAAAGTGGCCGTCGGCCTTCTGATAACGGGAAATGTCTTGCAAGACATCCGGCAACGTGTTGGGACTCATCTTGCCAGCCGGCGCGGTCAGGCTGGCGATCTCGATGAACCGCCCGGAGATGTCACCACTGTAGTTCGTGAAGATGCGTTTCTGCTCGAACGAGAAGTCGGAGCGCAAAAACGCCGCCGAGCGATACGGATCCTGGCTCAAGCGTTCTTGGCCCCGGCGGTATGCCTCGCCAATCGGGCCGCCGAGTTGCACGTCCCGGGCCTCAGGCAACATCCACGCCTGCTGGCCGAGTGCAGCGGCACCCGTAGCGCCGGAGGTCTTCTCAGCGGCAAGCATCGTGGTCCCCAAGCACATCCAGGCCGCCGTGAGCAGCGGACAGCCCATCGACGCGAAAAGTATCTTCGAGCTCTGCATGGTTGGCTGTCTCCCGCCCAAAAGGATTCTCGTTGGCAATCCGGTCAATGTTGCGGCGGTCGCAGGTCGTTGGCATGCGCGCCACATTTGAATACGATGTCTCGCATGTCCACGACGGATCCGTGCGGGTTCATCTTATACTGCCCGCAGTGGGCAGTGACAGTAGCCCGAAACGCAAGCCGTTACGGCATTCGTCTGGGAGAATTTCGATGTCTGTGAGAATACGTGGAATTGACCAGTGGGTTGGGTCGGCGATCTGGCACGCAGGTGACGCCGCTAGGGGCGCAGGCGACGGTCGCCCAACCACTGGATCACGTAGTAGAACACGGGTGTGAGGAAGATCCCGAAGAGCGTCACGCCCAGCATGCCGCTGAACACCGCGGTGCCTAGCGTGCGCCGCATCTCGGCGCCGGCCCCGCTGGAGACCACCAGCGGAACCACGCCCAGAATGAAGGCCAGCGAAGTCATCAAGATCGGCCGCAGCCGGAGTCGGCACGCGGCCAGGGTCGCCTCGCGCCGCGGCACGCCGGATTCCCGCTGCGCTTTGGCGAACTCCACAATCAGGATGGCGTTCTTGCTCGCCAGGCCGACCAGCACGACGAAACCGATCTGCGTGAAAATGTTGACGTCCATCTTTGCCAGGGCGACCCCCGCCACGGAACAGAGGATGCACATGGGCACGACGAAGATGACCGCCAGCGGCAGCGACCAGCTTTCGTACTGGCCTGCCAGCACGAGGAACACCAGCACGACCGCCCCGGCAAACACAAACAGCGTGGTGCTCCCGGCAATGAGTTGCAGGTACATCAGCTCGGTCCACTCGAAGGTCATCGACGTCGGCAGTTCCTGCCGGGCCAGTCTCTCCATCGTGGCGATCACCTGTCCCGAGCTCACGCCGGGAGCCGAGGCGCCGTTGATCGCCGTGGCCGTATACATGTTGTAGCGGTTGATCAGGAACGGCCCGCCGCGGTCCTCGACCGGGGCCACGGTGCCCAGCGGCACCATGTCGCCGCGGGCATTGCGGACCTGCAGACGCCGCACGTCCTCGGGCCGCATGCGGAAGGGGGTGTCGGCCTGGATGTTCACCTGCCAAGTCCGCCCGAACTGGTTGTAATCGTTCACGTACAGCCCGCCCAGTTCGATCTGGAGGGCATCGAAAACGTCGGCCAGGGACAGCCCCATGGTCTTGCACTTGGTGCGGTCGACGTCGACGTACAACTGGGGCGTGTTGGCCCGGAAGACGCTGATCAGTCCCAACAGTCCGGGCTGCTGGTTGCCCAGTTCCACCAGCTTGTCGGTCTGCGACTGGAGCGCCTCCAGGCCGTCGTTGCCGCGGTCTTCGAGCATGATTTTGAAGCCCCCGGTGCTGCCCAGGCCGCGGACCGGGGGGGCACCGAAGGCCGTCACTACGGCCTCCTCGATCCCTTCGTAGAGGTTCTTGCGGAGCGTGCGCAGGATCGCATCGGCACCCAGTTCGGGCGTCCGCCGCTCGTCGAACGGATCGAGCATCACGAACATTGTCCCCAGGTGCGACCCGTTGGCCCCCATCACAAACGACAGGCCGGAGATCCGGATGGCGTGTGCGACCCCCGGCGTGCCGCGGACAATCTGGTCGGCGCGCGTCATGACCTCTTCCGTACGTTCCAGCGACGCGGAGTCGGGCAACTGGACCACGACGAAGAGATAGCCTTGATCCTGGTTCGGAATGAACCCGGTGGGCATCTGGCGGAGGCCCCAAACCGTCAGATACAGCAGCCCGGCATAGACCACCAGGACCAGCACGCTCACCCGCAGCAACTTCCCCACGGACCAGAGATACCCGCGGACGGACAGGCTGAACCCCTGATTGAACAGTCGGAAAAACCAACCCAACAGGAAGTGCAGGAGCGCCGAGAGCGGGTCGCGGTGCTCGTGGCGTTGTTTCAGCAGCAGGGCACACAGGGCGGGGCTCAAGGTCAGTGAGTTCAGCGTGGACAGGATCGTGGACACGGCAATGGTCAAGGCGAACTGGCGGAAGAACCGGCCCGTGATTCCGGTGATGAACACGCAGGGGATGAACACGCTGGACAGCACCAGGCCGATGGCGATGACCGGGGCCGAGACCTCGGCCATGGCCTGATGCGCCGCGGCGCGGGGCGTCAGTCCCTGCTCGATGTGATGCTCCGTTGCTTCCACCACCACGATCGCGTCATCCACCACGATCCCGATCGCCAGCACCAGGCCGAACAGGGACAGGGTATTGAGGCTGAACCCCATCACCGCCATGGCCGCGAAGGTGCCGACGATCGCCACCGGCACCGCGATCAAGGGAATCAGCGCTGAACGCCAGTTCTGCAGGAACACCAGCACCACCAGCGCCACCAGCAGCACGGCGTCGCGCAGCGTGTGGAAGACCTCGCGGATCGACTCGCCCACGTAGGGCGTGGTGTCATAGCAGATGCGATACTCCACACCTTCCGGAAAACGCTGTTTCAGTTCTTCCATCTTGGCCCGCACGCGCTCGGCGGTCGCCAGGGCATTGGAGCCGGGCAACTGAAAGACGCCGATGCCGGCGGAGGGCATGTCGTCCAGATAGCTGTTGACGTCCTGGTTCTTGGCGCCGAGGTCGGTCCGGGCGACGTCGCCCAGGCGGATGATCTGCCCGTCCTCGCCGTACTTGACCACGATGTCGGCGAACTGTTCGGGCTCGGCCAAGCGGCCCAGCGTGCTCATCGTGTATTGGAAATCCACGCCGGGGGTGGCGGGTTGCTGGCCGATCTGCCCGGCCGCCACTTGGACATTCTGCTCGCGCAGCGCCCGGACCACGTCGCCGGCAGTCATATCGCGTGCCGCCAGCCGATCGGGATCGAGCCAAACCCGCATGCTGTAGTCCCGACGACCGAAGATGAACGCCTCGCCCACCCCTTCCAGACGCGACAGTTCGTCCTGGATCTGAATCAAGGCATAATTGCTCAGGTAGAGTTGGTCGTAGCGCCCGTCCGGCGAGACCAGGTTCACGATCAGCATCAGGTCGGGCGACCGCTTGATCGTGGTCACCCCCGTCTGCTTGACGACATCGGGCAGCACGGGCAGGGCCAGCGCGACGCGGTTCTGGACCATCACCTGAGCCATGTTCAGGTTGGTGCCCACCTTGAACGTTACGGTCAGCATATAGGTGCCGTCGTTGCTGCATTGCGACGACATGTAGAGCATGTCCTCCACGCCGTTGACTTGTTGTTCGATCGACGCTGCCACGGTGTCAGCCACCACTTGCGCACTGGCGCCGGGGTAGGTGCAGGAGACGCGCACGGTGGGCGGCGTAATATCGGGATACTGCGACACCGGCAGCGTGAACACGGCTGCCAATCCGGCCAGCGTGATCACAATCGACGGCACGGAGGCCAGGATCGGACGATCGATGAAGAAACGTGAGAACATCCTGGCGGCCTCTCCTAATGCGGCGTTCGGCCGCAACCCAACATCGCTTGGGGTTCGATTCGAGTTGGTCGGGACAGAGTCCCAACCTACAAGCTGCGCGCCTGATACAGGTTCCGACTCTAGTCCGCCTTCGCTTGGTCGCGGTCCGCGCTGTCCGATCTCCGCGTGACGGCCGCTGAGGACGCCGGCGGCGAGTCGGGCGCGGAGTCGGGCGGGGAGGCCGCCACGTCTTTCTCGGCCGGATGCGGGCGCACCGTGGCTCCGGGACGGGCCCGCTGCAAGCCCTTGACGACGATCCAGTCGTCGGACCCAATTCCGCCTTCCACCACCCGCAGGCCGTTCTGCAGGGAGCCCACTTTGATCGGCCGCCGTTCCACCACGTTTTCTCGGGTCACGGTCAGCAGATATTTCTGCTTCTGATCGGTGCCGATCGCGCGCTCGCTGACCAGCAGGGCCGGATGTCGTCCGCCGAAGGGCAGGCGGACGCGGACGTAGAGACCGGGGGTAAGATACTGCTTGGCGTTGTCGAAGACGCCCCGGGCGCGGATCGTCCCCGTCTTGGCATCTACCTTGCTGTCCACAAAGTCCAGGACCCCGGCATGTGGAAAACCCACTTCATGAGCCAAACCGATTTCGACGGGGATCTGCAGCTGCTTGATGCGCTTGGGGCGGAGATCCTGCCCCGAGCCCCACGCCAGCCCCTCGTACTTCAGCAACGCACTCTCATCGATGTTGAAATAGACATACACGGGATCGGTGGTCACCACGGTGGTCAGCACGGCCGCATCGTCCGTCCCGGGCTGGATCAAATTGCCCTCCGTGATGCGCGTCCGGCTAACCCGGCCGTCGATGTGCGCGAGGATCGTGGTGAACTCCAGGTTCAATTCAGCGTCACGGACGGCGGCCTCGGCGGTCTGAATCGAGGCCGTGTAGACCGCCAGTTGGGCGACATGTTGTTCATACTCATCCTGACTGATAGCTGCCAAAGACCGCAGCCGCTCGCTCCGCGTCACGTCCGCCTTGGCCTTGTCCAACAGAGCCTTCAAGCGCGCCAGTTCGCCGGTGGCCCGGTCCAGCGCCGCCTGGTAGGGCCGCGGGTCGATCTCGTACAACAGATCGCCCTTCTTCACGTCCTGGCCATCTTCGAAATTCACCTTCACGAGGTATCCGGTGACCCGAGCCCGGACCTCCACTTCTCCCACCGCCGCCGTCCGGCCTGGGAACTCAAAGTAGTCGGTTACCTCGCGGAGCACCGGTTGGCTGACGGTCACCTCAGGCGCCGGCGGTTTGGCCACGGCCGGCGCGTTCTGCTCGCACCCCGCCAGGAATATCGCCCCCGCGGCCCACAGGATTCCCAGCACCGAGATTCTGTCCGTCATGGATATCACCACTGCGTGCCTGAGCTGCGTTCCGCGCGGAGTTCCGCAGCCACACGCTTTGCACCACGCAGATCCTACAACATCACCGACCACACTATCAGCCCGCCGAGCGCATGTCCATCCCCCGGCTCAAGGCCGCCCCCCGTGTAGACGCGATGCACAGTGTCGAAACCAAGCCGCTGAAGCGGGCCGTGAAACGGAATCTCGATCGGTTCCGAGCAGCATTCATGTTCGAATTGGCGGAAGAGGAGGCGGTATCTTCAAGGTGCCAGTTTGGCACCTTGAAGCGCGGCCAGAACATCATTCGACCGCGTGCTCCGCCTGGAGAAACGACAGGACGGGTCCTACCGGATGTTCGCCGAGACGCCTGCGGGCCGCCGGATCTGGGTAATCTGGCGGTACGACCGGGAGGACGACGAGATCCCCGACGTCTTTGGCGAGTTGGGAAACCTGCCCATTTTCGTGATTACCGCCTACTGAGGAAAGTTCTGATGACCACCACCGAAGCTGACCTGCGCAGCCCAAGTCGTCGAACTCGCGACGAGCAGATCGCCGCGGAACCGCCGCTGGCACCGCCCGAGTTGCCGCCCGAGTTGCCGCCCGATGCGGCGTCATCGCCGCTGGAGGCCCACCTGCTCCGCTCTGAACGTCACCCGCTGGCCGTAACCGGGGTCGTCGAGAACGGCCTAGTACGTCCCCTGGATCCGGCGGTGAAATTGCCGGAACACTCCTGGGTCATTATTGTTGCCTCCAGAGCCACGTAAGCGCTGGGGACGGGTGTGCGCTACGCGGTCCCCAGACCCCGCACCCAGCGAGACTGACAGGTCTCAAGAATCCGGGAGATCTGCGGTCGACAGTTTCGGCGAGGTCGGGAGACATACGCCGAGCACGCCCTGAAATCGCGAAACCGGCTGGCCGCCAAGGTTCGGGGTGCCAGCGGAGTCGGCGGTCCCGACGGTCGCCTTGCCGTGCGGCGATTGGCGCTCGATCGAATCTCCCTAGGGAGCAGTGGCAGGTGGCGTCCTGGTCGCGCGACGCGGACGGCAAACCGGATTTCGTCGTCACCGAGCGGGAGGCTGGTGCGCTCATGGCCCCGCGGATACTTTGGCTCCTCCTCGCTCACCGCGATGCTCAGCAGCCGTCGCCAACGGACGCGAATTTCGGTAATCGGGGTGACTTGGACCAAGGCGAATTGTCGAAAAAGAACTCCCGGCCAGACGCCGAAACCGGACAGCAAGCAAGGTCCGTGCCCCTCACCCCCGACCTGGCCCGCGCAAAATTGTATCCCAGAGAGTCCTGGCCATGGTGAAATCGGGTCCGGCTTTTGTTCCAGCTTGGCATGTCGGGTCCCCATCCGGGCTCGCCCCGAATGGTACGAGGTTAAGCGTCACCGCCCATCCCCACTGGGCTTGC
>JAPLNJ010000281.1 GCA_026692885.1 Planctomycetota bacterium
CAGCAGAACAGCTACGGTCTGCGTGTCCGGGTGACCGACCAAGGTGGCTTGACCTTCGAACGGGTGCTCACCGTGCAGATCATCAATGTCGAGAACGAGTTTGCGCCGGTATTGAACGATGCAAACTTCACGGTCGCCGAGAATCGGGCCAACGGGACGCTGGTCGGTACGGTCACAGCGACGGACGGGGACGTGGCTAACGGCGGCTTCGCCTACGCAATCACGGCCGGCAACGCATTGGGGATCTTCGCCATCGACAACAGCGGGCAGATCACGGTGGCGGACAAGACGAATCTGAACCGGGAGAACGTTGCACAAGTGGTGTTGACAGTGCAGGTCAGCGACAACGGTCCGGGGGCGGCCAAGACGGACATCGCCACGGTGACGATCACCATCGCGGACGAGAACGAGTTTGCGCCGGTATTGAACGACACGGGCTTTACGGTCGCCGAGAATCGGGCCAACGGAACACCGGTCGGTACGGTCATGGCGACGGATGCCGACGCAACCAACGGCGGGTTGTCCTACGCGATTACGGGTGGCAACACACTGGGGATCTTCGCCATCGACAACAGCGGGCAGATCACGGTGGCGGACAAGACGAATCTGGACCGGGAGAACGTTGCGCAAGTGGTGTTGACCGTACAGGTCAGCGACCACGGTCCGGGGACGCCTAGGACGGACACTGCAATGGTGACCATCACCGTGGCGAACGTGAACGAGTCGCCGGTGGCCAACGACGACAGCCAATCGACTGCCGAAGACGTCGCAGTGTTGATTCCGTGGTTGGATCTGTTCCAGAACGACAGTGACGTGGATTCGCCCCGGTCGCAGTGGTCGGTGGCGGCCGTCGGCGCGGTGACCCACGGAACGGTGAGCAACGAGCCGACAAGCCAACGCGTGCGATTCGTTCCAGAGCAGGATTACCGTGGGCTGGCGACGTTCGTCTACACGTTGGCCGACGGGGACGGCCTGACCGCGGAGGCGACCGTGACGGTGAGCGTGGCCACGGTCAACGATCCGCCGCTTCCTGCCTCAGACACGGTAGCGACCGACGAGGACGTAACGCTGGACATCCCGTGGTTGACGCTCTTGGCCAATGACCAGGACGTGGACTCGCTGGCCGCCGGATGGACGGTCGCCTACGTACGGGGCAGCGTGAACGGGACCGCGACGAACCTGCCGGAGAGCCAGTTCGTGCGTTTCGTGCCGGCGAAGGATGCCGTGGGCCAAGGCCGCTTTGTGTACGCCTTGAGCGACGGTGACGGCGGAGTAGCGGAGGCGACCGTTACGGTCACGCTCCGGCCGCTGAACGATCCGCCGCTCGCCGGCGACGACGAGCAGAGCACCGACGAGGATACCTTGCTGGGGATTCCGTGGAGCACCCTATTCCAGAACGACAGCGATGTGGATTCGCCGCGCGCCGGCTGGACGGTGAATGCAGTGGGTTCGGCGATCCATGGCGTGGTGACGAACGATTCGCCACAGCAGCGGGTGACTTTCCAGCCGGAGGCTGATTTCCACGGGCGGGCCAGCTTCCTCTACACCTTGGACGATGGCCAGGGTGGGCAGATCGCGGCGACAATGGGCGTCGACGTGGCCTCGGTCAACGATCGGCCGACTGCGGTGACATTGGCCCCGGCGGCGGTCGCCGAGAATGCCGCGGGCGCCGTGATCGGAACACTGTCGGCCAGCGATCCGGACGCGGCGGACACGCACACATTCACGGTGTCGGATGACCGGTTCGAGATTGTGGGCCAGACGCTGAAACTCCAGGGCGGCCAGAGCTTCAACCTGAATCGAGAGACGCGCGTCAGCGTCCAGGTGACGGCGACCGACTCCGGCCAGCCACCCCTGAGTCGCACGGAGACGTTCGTGATCGCGGTCACGGCCAATCCGTTCCCCTGGCAGAACCCCGGAAACCGTTTCGACGTGAACCACGATGGGGCGGTGGTGCCGGTGGACGTATTGTTCCTGATCGCGGAGTTGAACGGCCCCACCATCCGCCAGCCCAACGGCAGCCTGCCAGCTGCGCGTGCGGCGGACTCGCAGGCGCCGTATTACGATATCAACGGCGATGGCGCGTTGCAGCCGATTGACGTGCTGCTGGTCATCAACTATATCAACAATCCGCCCAAGGGCGCGGCGGCGGGCGAGGCCGCGCCGGGCGACGACCCCGCGGCGGCCACACCGTTGGCCGGGGACGCTCTGAACCTCGCGTCAGCGATCGGTGCGATGAAGCCGACCTGGGTTCAGACGTCGTCGGCCGTCGGCGTGCCGACGGACGGCGCGGGGGTGCCGTTGGAACGGTGGGCGCCCCATTCTCTGCGTCTGGAGGCGATTGCCCCGGAGATGGGGCGCCGTCAGCGTCGCGGAATTCCCGCAGACCGGTCCGAGGTTTGGCTCGGCGATTGGTTGACGACAGTGCGGTGGGACTTGGACGACAACCTGCTGTCGGCGATTGTACACGATGTCGCGGACTAAGACTTGCACGTCGTTTGTGTGGGTCAGTTATCTCTGTCCGCTTGCCTCAGCCAGTGATGTGAGGTTCGATTGATGTCGCAATCCAGTTCGGATCGGAATCTGCTGTTTGGCATCTTGGCCCTGCAGATGGAGTTCGTGACTCGCGACCAATTGGTCGCGGCGATGCATGCCTGGATGCTGGATAAGTCTCAATCGCTGGGCGAAGTTTTCGTCCGGCAACAGGTGCTGACCGAACATCGCCGACGGCTGCTGAACGAATTGGTGCAGGAGCACATCGCGCAACACGAGAATGACCTGGAGCAGAGCTTGACCGCGGTCTGCACTCGAAACCAACTGGGACCGGAGTTCCAAGCCAATCACGTCCGTGAGGTGTGGGCCAACATGGACGCCACCCTGAGCGTTCTGAACCAGAAATCGCCGAGCGCCCCAGACGCCTCGACGCTACCGCCGGAGCCATCCCGCGTGGCGGGCGGGCGGTTTCGCGTCCTGCGTCTGCACGACAAGGGCGGTCTGGGGCAAGTCATGCTGGCCACCGACGCCGAACTGGGACGCACCGTAGCGCTCAAGGAGATCCAGCCGTTTCAGGCCGACGACCCGGTAAGCCGCCAGCGATTCATGCTGGAAGCCGAGGTGACTGGCGGCCTGGAACATCCCTGCGTGGTCCCGGTCTACGGCTGCGGTACCTATCCGGACGGGCGGCCCTATTATGCCATGCGATTCATCCGCGGGGATGACCTCGGTAAATCCATCCGACGCTTCCACGACCCGGCTGTCGAGCGTAAACCAGGAGCTCGGATTGTGGAACTGCAGCAGTTGCTCCGCCGTTTCCTGGATGTCTGCAATGCGGTGCAGTACGCGCACAGCCGAGGGGTGCTCCACCGCGACATCAAACCGGCCAACGTGATGCTAGGCAAGTATGGGGAAACCCTGCTGGTGGATTGGGGGCTGGCCAAGCTGATCGGACGGCCGGAGGCCAGCCGCGAAGCGGGAGAAGTTACCCTGCATCTTCCCTCCAGCGGCGGTTCGTACGCGACGCTGTACGGCAGTGCCATGGGGACACCGGCCTACATGAGTCCCGAACAGGCGGCGGGCGATCTCGATCAACTCGGACCGGCCAGCGACGTCTACAGTCTGGGGGCAACGCTCTATTGCCTGCTGACCGGACAGGCACCGTTCACCAAGAAACAGGGCAATATTCTCAAGCTGGTCCAAGCCGGTGAGTTTCCTCGGCCCCGTGAGATCCAACGGGACATCGCCCCGGCGCTGGAAGCGATCTGCCTGAAAGCGATGGCCTTGGTGCCGGAAAAGCGTTACGTCAGCCCCGCCGCGTTGATCAAGGATATCGAGCACTGGTTGGCCGACGAACCGACCTCCGCCTATACGGAGACGCGGAGCGAACGTGCGGCCCGCTGGATGCGGCGGCATCGCGCGCGGGTGCAGGCAGCGGCCATGTCCTTGACTGTCACCACCGTGATTCTACTGCTGGCCACTTTCCTGGTCACGCGGGCATGGCAGAGCGAGAAGACGGCCCACGCTCTGGCGACCCACAGCAAGCAGCAAGCCGTCACCCGTTTTGTCCAGGCCCGCGATGCTGTCGACAAGTGGCTGACCGGGGGGGGGCACACGCTCGTCTACTACCCGGGTGTTCAGAAGTCGCGGGATCGGCTGCTGGAATTGGCCGCCCAAGATAGCTGGCGAATTGCCGGATGAATCTGGGAGTCGTGGCCATGGAAACCGGGGAAGTCGCCGAGGCGGACGAGGCTTACCAAGCGGCGATTTCTCAACTCGAGCCCCTGGTCCAGAAGTACCCCGACCAGTCGCGGCCCCGCGCAGCGCTGGCTCAGGTGCTGCTGAATCGGGGCGAACTCCTATCGGACACGGGACGTCTGGAAGATGCCGAGCCGGTCCTGAACCGTTGTGTCGAGTTACTGTCGCAGTTGGTGCAGGAAGATCCGCAGACCGTGGAACACCAAGTCGCGTTGGTGAGTGCCCGGGAGCTCCTGGGACGCGTGTTCCTGGATCGCGGCCGGTACGCCGATGCGGTCCGCAACATGCAAGATGCGGTCGATCGGGCCACCGCCTTGACCACTGCGGAGCCTGGGGATCCACGACGACTCGAGGCCCGCGCCTCGGCCGGTCTGTACCTGGCCAGTGGCTTGCGTGTCCTGGGACGGCCGGATGAGGAGGCCCAGGCCTACCGGCAGGCGATCAAAGACTACGACGCCCTGGTGGAAGCCTTGCCGGGGGTGGCTCAATTCCGTGAGAGCCGAGCGCTCACTCAAACCGACCTCGCGAGCTTGTGGTACAAACTGGGACGGTTGACCGACGCGGAGCGGGAACTGCAGCCAGCTCAGGAGGTTCTTCAGCAGCTGATGACGGAGAATCCGGGCTTCCCACGCTACGTGGATGAATGGGCCTACAGCCGGGATCTGCAAGGCGAGATCCTGCGCGAACGTGGTCGAGCGGCGGAAGCCCAGCAAGCGTGCGAGGAAGCGATCGAGGCCTACGAGCAACTGCTGCAGAAACCGGCAGGGGAAGCGGCTGCGAACGTCACCAGGCAGGCGGAGAGCTTAGGCCTTTGCCGTAGCCATTTGGGCCAAACGTTGCATCTGCAGGATGACGTTGAGGCGGCGGATCAAGCCTTCCAATCAGCGATCGACACGCTGACCGCAGCCGCGGCGGCATCGCCGTTGGTGCGGGACAAGCTCGCCTTGGTCCATCGCCATCGTGCAGTTCTGTTCGCGCAGCAAAGCCGCCAGGAAGACGCTGCGCGGGAGTTCGGCTTGGCCCGACAGATCTGGGGCGAACTGGCATCCGCCGACGGCGCGCCCGCCGAACATCGCTATCACTTGGCTTGGTGGCTGGTGAATTGCCCAGACGCTAAACTGCGCGACCCCCAACAGGCCAGCGACCTCGCCCGTCAACTTACGGTGGAAGCTCCGGGCAATGCCACCTATTGGAACTGTCTGGGAGTTGCTAGCTACCGGGCCGGGCGTTGGGAGTCCGCTGCCGAGGCGCTGGAGAAAGCAGCCCAGCTCAGGGGCTTCGACGACGCCCGAGATTGGTGTTTCCTGGCGATGGCTCGGTGGCAACTGAAAGACGAGAAGCAGGCCCAGGACGCTCGGCAGCGCGGTCAGCAGGCCGTGGCGACGGTGCCGGGCAACCTGGAAGTGCGGCGAATCCTGCAGGAATCGGACGAATTGCTTGGCGAATCGCCGGGGGCAGCCCCACGCTAGGGGCGATCCAAAGCTGGGGTTGACAGGAGAAATTGGCCCGATGGCAAGGGCGAGAGCC
>JAPLNJ010000282.1 GCA_026692885.1 Planctomycetota bacterium
GGTCGGATGACCGCGGAAAGTTTGGACGGAACCCACAAGTCACCCAGGGTAACCTGCTTCAATGGGGCCGCGGTCGGATGACCGCGGAAAGGGACGGAAGGGGATGCATCCCCGGCGCGATGCGTGCCGCTTCAATGGGGCCGCGGTCGGATGACCGCGGAAAGCCGGGGTGGTCGGTGCAACCACAGCTCGCATCCGCCCGCTTCAATGGGGCCGCGGTCGGATGACCGCGGAAAGGTGGACGATCGGAACCAGTTGGCCTTGATCGCTCAGCGCTTCAATGGGGCCGCGGTCGGATGACCGCGGAAAGTGCGTCCTCGTAAGTCGTTTGGCAGCAAGCGGGCAAAACGGATTTTGCGAGAGGCTGCGTCTGTTGTCAAGCCCGGAGCCACGGTCACCCCCCCATCGCTTCTGTAAACCTTGATACCCGCGCGATTTGCGTTCTGCGAGCGGTCCCCGGGATCTCTGAGCCACCCCACCGCTCGCAGCACCTACCGCGTCGTAAATACGGGATAAGTAGACAACTCGCCGGTCAGAACCTTTGCCAGCAAGCGGCACTGGATTTCCAGCAGACGCCGGTAATTCACACGGTATCCGAATAACGGATGTGTGACCAGCGTGTCCATCCGCTGTTCGTAGGCCCGGAAGAACTTCTTGCGCCCGTCCGCCGTCAGGGCCACGGCATTGCCTGTGCGGACGAAATCCTGCAGCGTCACCATCCGCGTGTTGATCGCCGACAATACCGACGAGTCCGCAATCAACGGGCGAAACGGTTCCATCAAGTCCAGCCCCAACGACGCGCGACCGAAACGCGGTTGATGGAAATAACCGAGGTACGGATCAAATCCGACCGTTTGCGTGACGATCGTCAGATCTTTAGCCAACAGACTGTAGGCCAGCGACAGCAAGGCGTTGACCGGGTCGCGCGGCGGCCGGCGATTGCGATTCGCGAAGTCGAAGGACAGTCCCGTAGCGACGGGAGGCTCAGACCCGTTCGGCCGCTGGGCGGCTTGGTCCGCTTCCCGCAGTTCCGCCCCCGCTTCCCGGTCCCCCACCTTCAACATCCCCGCAAAGTTCTGGAAATACAGCCGTGCGGCGTTGCCTTCGTAGCCGAGTAGTCTCTCGAGCGAATCGGCGTGCTCGGCATCTTGCTGCATACACTTCATCTGCGCCAGGACCGTGGCGGGCGGCTCCACGTGATTCCGCTGCAGCAGTGTCCGCTGGTTGGCGATTTTTCCCGCCACCAAAGCCCGCGCCAGCCGCAGACAAAACGCCGGTACATCGGCCAACCGGAATTGCTCGCGCCGGAGAAAAATGTTCTTCACGCCCAAGCCCTGCGTGATCCCATAGAACCAGCCACCCATCGAGAAGTAGGCAATCGGGATCTCGGCCTCACACAAGGCCTGGATGGCCTGCGTGGTGATCTGGATGTTGCCCATCAGGCTGAGTTGGCAGATTTCGTTCAGACGCACCTCCTGGACCACCTTCTCCTTGTCCTTGTCCTTGTCCTTGTCTTTGATCTTGAGCGTCTCACCCGACTTGCCGACGGACAATCCTTGGGTGTTCAGGTACAGCGGCCGCAGATCGTCGCGGGCGGGCACCAGCCGGCGGATCTCTTGGTCGGCCACGGTCCGACCGCCAATCGTAGCGCCGCGGTGCGAGTCGGTTTCGAACAGCGTCTTCTGGACCCAGCATGAGGCCGCGACGCCGGGTTCCAAACACAGGTTGGTCTCGTCCGGCAGGCAGATGGCGACCAACGAGCAGCGCGGGCACTTGGGGCTATCCACCAACGGCGGCGGAACTCTGCCGTCGGCCGAGATGTTGCGTGCCAACTGAATGGCCGCCAGCGTCTGTTCGACGAGTGTCGCATCGATCGGAATCCGAATCCGTTGTTTGGTGGCCACGTAGTACACGATGGCCTCGTCGCAACAGTAGCCATTGTCGCGTAAGACAAGGGCCTGGACCGCCAACTGGATCTTGTCGGTATCCCAGGCTTCGAGCGATCCGTCGGCGGCCTCACGCGGCCGGCCGCGTTTGTAGTCGACCGGCGTCACTCGCACGTCCGGCTGTCCCGCCGGATCGGGATCGGCAACGGGAACAGCGGGAGCCGCCGCATCAGGCGGGACCGCCGAACCGACGTGGCATTCGATCAAGTCCATTTTGGCGATCACGCCGTAGGTGTCGCTGGACAGCGTCACGCTGCGGGCGCGTACCGAGCGCCCGCCTTCGGCCAAGGCTTCGGGCGGCGGCAAGCCGTCTTCCCGCGCGTCCAGGCCGCTGTGACGCAGCGTGCCTTCCACCGTTTCCTGGTTGTCGGCGAACACGCCGTCGACGTGCTCGTAGTAGAACAACCGCGGGCAGTACGTCAGTTCGTTCAACATCCGTGCGGGTAGATAGTCGGCTTCCAGCGTCTGTTTGGTGATCATTGTCCGTTGTCCGTTGTCCGTTGTCCGTTGTCAGTTGTCAGTTGTCCGTTGTCCGTTGTCCGTTGTCCGTTGTCAGTTGTCCGTTGTCCGTTGTCAGTTGTCAGTTGTCAGTTGTCAGTTGTCAGTTGTCAGTTGTCAGTTGTCAGTTGTCAGTTGTCAGTTGTCAGTTGCGGAAACGCAGTTTCCCACTCCCCGACTTCTCGACTCTCGACTCTCGACTCTCGACTCTCGACTCTCGACTCTCGACTCTCGACTCTCGACTCTCGACTCTCGACTCTCGACTCTCGACTCTCGACTCTCGACTCTCGACTCTTTCTAGACCACGATGCAGGGTGCGTTCAGCGGCGTGTAGGGCTGACCGAGTGCGGAGATGACCCGTTCGCCGCGGCCTTCGGTCGGTCCCAAGTTGATGAACAGGACCTGGTCTTCGTTGTGCTTGATCAGCTCGTTCAATTCGTGCTGGCACTTGGCCAGGTCGATCGGAGTCATCTGGCACTCGAAGACCGAGTACTGCAGATGGTCGCCGTAGTTGCGCATGGTCTTGAAGACCATGCGCAGGCGTTTGTCGTCGCAGATGTCGTAACAGACCAAGAAGGTGTTCCGCATGGCTGATCCTCGCGTGTGGGAGAGAACCGTCAGCCATCCCTGCGTGAGCGTTCCGCGTCGGTGGTGCACCGTGGACTGCACACAACGCGGCACGGCAGGTGAGTGTACTGCAGGCAGGCCCTGCTGGACGATATCCCAGACCACGGCGTCATCCACCGCGTCGTAGCCGTGGATCAGGATGTTGCGAAAGGCGATGATACGTCGGTACTCCCGGATGTGAACCGCCGTCTCCGGATCGGTCCTGGCCAACCGGCTCAACGCCTCGCCGACGATCTCTAACTGCCGTTCGACGGCGGAACGTAAGAGAGCGTCGGCGCGGTAGTCTTCGAATCGATGTTCGGCAGTAAATTGCACGATCAGATCCGTGGCGCGGCGCACGTCGTCCAAAAGTTTCTGCGTTTCAAGCTGCATACAACACCGTACGACTCTGATTCACTTTCTGTAGGAAGTAGGGATTCTTAATGGCCCGCGTCATCACCAGGTCCACGGGGCGTTGGAACAACGCTTCCAGCTCATCGAGCAAGCCGAAGTAGGCGTCGGCATGTTCTCCAGGTTGGAGCGGCTGGAACTCGACCAGGAAATCCAGGTCGCTGGTTTGCGGGTCGAACGAGACCTCGGCTGCTGCCGAGCCAAACAGTTCCAGCCGCTCGACGCGATAGCGCTGACAGAGTTGGAGCAGCAGCTCGCGGCGTTCTTGGATGAGCGTGATCATGCGATTCATTCTCCCGGCTTGCGACCGGCACGAACAGCCCTAGGCCAAAGTGGCACTGGGCACCGATGGCGAAGATCTGCCGTGGCCGTGCGTTCCTGGTTCCCCAGCTCCGCCTGGGAACCCACTGTCCTCCCGGCTCCGCCGGTTCCCCTGCCAACCCCATCGCTGGGTGCTGCTCCGCCGACCGCGGCCCAATCGCGGCGGAGCCGCCCATGCAGTGCGTTCCCAGGCGGAGCCTGGGAACGAGGGTGGCACAACTCGCTGGCGGGTTGTGCGAGCAGCCTTTCGCCGCGCCGATTGCCTTTGTCGGTGCTGGGGGCGTATGATAACGTCGTACTCGATCCCTTGACACAGTTGGGAGACGCAGATGACGCTCGATCCCCAAACCCAGGAACTGGTGAGAAACGCCGAACTGGTGTACGACCAGCGACTGCGGACACGCCTCGAGACGGAGCATTTTGGTGCGTTGATCGCGCTCGATCCGGAGTCGGGCGATTTCGTGCTGGCGGACACCTTTCGTGAGATTGACGTAGCCGCTCAGCACCGGTTTGGCAACAAGCCAGTGCATATCTTTCGTGTCGGCGGCGGCGGAGCGGTGAGGATCGGTGGAGTCGGGCATCATGCACGGGCTTCTTGACCAAGACAACCAAGCCTTCCTGTTCCTGGTTCCCAGGCTCCGCCTGGGAACCCCCTGTCTTCCCGGCTCCGCCGGTCCCCTGCCCCTGCCCTGCGGGACCGGGCAACGGCGATGCCGGCTACACGGTCCCAACCCGCAATTGGGATCTAAGCCTCGGCCGCGAACAGACCCATGCCGAAATGACTCGCGTAGCCCAGACACAGCGGCCCAACGATTGGTTGCGAGAATACTAAGCGAAACATCGCGGCAGCTCGATATGCTTCCCGTCCCCCATGCTTAGACCTCGCCCGAAGGAATTCGCGCGACTGAGGCAAACGGCGGCCGTCGATCTCCTTGGGCGACAGCTCTTCGATATCGCACAACTCGACGTTCTTGAATTCGGAGACTTGCTCCGCCAGTCGCCGCCATTCCCGCCGGAGGCCCTTTCGCAAGTATCGACTCCTGCCACCTGCACCGATGTCGGCGTGGCCGAGGAATGGAGTCTGCGAACACCACACCGTTGACGGCCCAACGAGGGTTCGACCAAGGGCACCTGGTTGTCCAAGACCGATCAGTTGCGCCCGCAGGGCATCAAGCTGTCCAAGATCCACCTTTTTCAGGGATGTCATCGCCGCGACTTCGGCGCGAGCGAATCCATCTCGTGCAAACACCGTAACGTAGCCGATGTGGTGCGGGTCGGATTCAGATGCTGTCGGCAAGTAGTGTGCGTGCCGCTGTCCGATGAGAGACACTCCCTGTTGATCCTTTCCGGAGAGGATCGGCGACGCAAACCCTTCCGTGACTTGGGGACGACGGTAGGCGTGGGCTTCATCCCGATGGCGTTCGCACCAACGCCGGAAACAGCCCATGCTGGCACGGCGAAACGCTTCAGCAACTTGCAGCGTCTTGGTGATCGGCGGGAGAACCGGGCCATCGAGCAGGAAGTGTGCGACGGTGGGATTCGCGCGATGTGGTGGCGAGCGATTGATGTTCACCGATGACCGTTCCTCAGGACGCGTGTAGTTCACCCATTTCGCCCCGGGCACGGTCGGCCACCTTGCATCGTGAATCGTCTCTGTGTCCAGGCACAGGTGCCAGCGGGGGCAGTCGAACAGGAACTCCGACGACTTCACTTTGCCTTTCGCCCACTTGATCGGATCGATCGTCGGGTAGTGTTCGTAGCCAAAGCAGGTGGCTGGATCCGGGCAGAAGACGGCCAGCGGGTTCGGGTCAGTGTCCGGGGCTGGTACGCAGTTCCATTCGACGGAGCCAAATGAGTCGGAGAGCGATGCGACCACCGCTTCCACCCAGCCTTCCGCCCGACCGAGGACGTTCAAGTTCCCCACCAACCGACGGAGAGTACCGTCGTCCGCCGGGCCGAGGCTCGTGTCCGGCCAGCCGACGAAGAGAGGGGTCTCGCGTCCGACGCTGACGAACGTGTCGAAGATCAAAGTGCGGTCTTGCGGGCCCTTCTTTTCCCACGGCATGTAGTGCCGCGTGTGAGCAACTCGGTGTGGCGGCAGCCCAAAACGCGGCGGATGAATGAGTTGTTCGAGTACCCGCTTCACCTCATCGTCGGACAACTCCGGGCAGGTCCGCTTCCACACGGCGACGAGCGCACGCAGGAACCGCCAGGGCGATGGCGGCCACTCAGGGACGCCTTCGTTTACGTGCCTGCCCCAAGGCGTGGCGTGGTAACGCCCGCTGGGGAAGGTCAATTGGATCGTGACGGGCATGGGGTCACTCCTTTTCCTTCCCCTTCGGATTGTTCCACGTCAATTCGGTGATTGGCGGATTGGCAAACAACGGCTTACACTTCTTGATGAACTGGTCGAGGGAGTCGGACAAATCCTTCGCCGATGGCAACAAGAATCCTTCCGGCCGTTTCGCGAGAATTGACTTCTGGCCGTCGATCAGTTCCAGTTCGCAGGCCGTCCGCAATCGCATTGTTGAATCGAGGAACGCCCGCAACTTCCACAATGATAGCGAGATGAGCAGTTGTGTGGCGTCATCGCCGAGGCCATAACCGCGGATTTGGGCGAGGTCCAGTGAGAAAAATGCGGTGATGATCTTGGCGGTAAACTCGGTACGGTGGAATGGCACGTTGCCGTAGCCGCCCTTGGCATCAACCCCTGCGACCTTGGGTTTCGGGAGAACGCGGTCGAACTTGACGCCGCCACTGTCGGCGCGGCCAACACCGCTGGCCTCAATGAATGCCGACAGAGCGCGTGGGTGCCGCAGCCGACCGGCGATCTTTTCCAGGAACACGCCGTGTACCAGCGAGTTCGGGTCGTACTTGAAACATACCGCCGCCAGTTTGCGAAGGTTGACCACACCAGCCACGTCATCCGGCTCTTTGCCACCACCAGCCTCGTCAGTGCCTGCATCATCTTCCTTCTTCTTAGCGACTTTTTTTGCACCGCTCGCCGCCACGGCGACCATTCCGAGTTCGAGTTTCAAGATGTCGGCAAAAGGAGTTCTTGCGGGGAACTTCTTTTCCTCTGCTTCTGTCGTCCCCGGCTTTTTCAGTCTTAGCGTCATGTCTTTGTCGGTTACCGCACTCATGATGTAGGGCGAGTTGAGACGGTGAAATTCAAGCAAACTGCACGTGGTGTCGGAGCCGTCGCCGAGACCGGCAAGCTTGACCTTCACATACGGCAGACTTATTAGTTCGGATGCGAGATCATCAGCCGCCTCGTCCCAACAGACTGCTTCGAGCCGGTTGGCCATGGACTGGGCGGACTCGACGAGTAAAGTCGGCGTACCATCGGGTGCGTCGTAAACCGCCGGGCCGAGGTCCGGGAAGCCGGTCGGCTGGATGCGGGTGCCGGCGACAGGCTTCAGGTTCGCTTCGATCAGGATGCGGGGCGATGTCTTCAGTCTCTCGAAATCGATGGGCATGGATCACTCCTTGCTTTCTGGTGGGTAAAGGACGGACTTGGCTATCAACTCCATGTCGTGATTCGCGAGCGGGAACAACATGGCGGCAAGCAACCGTTCGGGGTCGACGGAAGAAAACACGGCCAGCGACCTGCCCGTCTGTTGGCCGTTGCGGTAGCCGTTGACCAATCGGCCACCGGACTTGAGCCGATATGCCGCGCGATTGACAGCCAGGCCCACCGCATTCCTCTGACCGCTGGCAAGCAGGTGAAACGCCTGCGGATCAGGCTTCGCGTTTGGCACTTCGCCATCGGCGGCTTTGCGGTAGGACCAACCGCGTCCATCGGCTTCAAGAACTCCGCGTTCGACCAACAATCGCGGCACGCCAAACTCGAACGGCAGGTCCAGTTCGTCAGGCTCGGTCTTCACGGGCAACTTGAATTCAACGGCCGACCAATCCAGAGCAGGAAGCGCCCACAGCAGTGCGGTCAATTTGTCATCGTCCGTTTCCCCTTTGAGGAACGCCAGGACGTCGGAAAGGCACGCCGGCCGTGGGGATGACAAGGGCACGCAGTTCAAGCCCTTTCGGAATGCTTCCATCTGTCGGCGGCGAAATACCGCCGCGAGGTTCGCCCCCAGGGGGCGGTTCGACCAGACGGCAGAGACGCTGCCAGGCGACCAATTGACGAAGTTGGTAACTTCGACTTTCTCAAGAAAAGTGCGGAACGTTCCCACGCTGTCTCGCGTGCCTCGGATTCCGGCAACGGCGGCGGCGAGACGGAACTCTCCGCTGCCATCGTCGGCCTGTTCCAACCATTGCGACGAAAGACGCTGAAGCGGGCGGAGATACTTGTCCTCTGCAAACCGTAAACCGTTCGCCAGCGTCCGTTCGGCTTTCCCGAACGAGGTGATCACATCAAGTAAATGCGCCGCATCGTTGCCGTGTTCGCTACGATTGGCGAAGGCGAACATCGCTCGGTCGATTTGGCGGAGGGCTAATTGATAACGAGCGGGTGTTTTGTCCTTGTCGGAACAGGCTCGCCGCCATCGATCGAGCCACTCAGCCACGGGCGGGTCGTTGAGAAGCCGAGCTTGCGGGCGAAGCTCCACGTTTACGCGGCCGAGAGGGGTGGCGAGGAACGCCAAACCGTTTCGCTTCAGGAACCCGTACCGGGCAAATGACGTCACCCCGCGGTTGACACCGAGTAGGTTCACCGCCAGCGCAAACTCGACCGCGTTCTTCGCCTGCCGCCGACCGAGTTGTGCCCGGCCTTCAGCGAACAGGTGCCGTACTTCCGCCAGCGTGCAACCGTTCTCCCAGAGCGGCAGCCACAGTTCCGCCCGCGAGCCGTCGGTGGTTTCTTCGATTGCCGTGGCAGAGCCATAGCCGACGGCTACGGACTCGACGCTGAAGGGAAACACCGCCCGCGAAGTCGAATTGGCGCTCATCCGGCGGGCCACCGACCCAGCAAACAGCAGCGTTCCTTCGATCATCAAAACGAAGTCCCACGGATTCACCCGCGAGTCGGCTTCGAAGCTTCCCTGAGTGCCATTAGCCCCACCGATTCCGCCTGGGTTGAACTGGCCGATGGCATTATTGCCAAGAGATACAAAGGTGTCCGCGAACAAAGCTGCTGCAAGGAGATCATTCGTTGTGCCTATCGGTTCAGCATCGGAGGCAAATGACATCACGTCGGCCAGCCGCTGCATGAAATTATTGGTGAACTCAAGACGTCCATCGGTGCCGCCAGTGCCCAGAAGGGGGAAAAACCTCGGGCGGTCTTCACTTAGTGCGAAGCACACATCAAGCCACGGTACTACCTCGTCGGCGAGCTCCGCCCGGCAACGGATCAGCAATGCTCGTTTTTCATCATCCTTGGGCTTGCTCTCCGGAACGAATTTGCGAATGCGCGAGATCGTCTCACGGTAAAGGTGTAGTCTCTCTGCATCGGAATCGGCAATCCTGTCGAGCGGTTCACTACCCGCACCGAAAAACCCGCCGCCGCCGTTCCAGGGGGCGAGAATCGGCGTCGGTCTGTAGTCGTCGAGAAAGAACGCCGTCAGCTCGTCGCGGGTCAGCTTGGTACGCAGACAGGCGAAGCCGTTTCGCCACGACAGCCGTGCGTCAGGGTCGGCTTGCTCTGCGACGAGGCGGAATACGCCGAGGGTTTTCAAATAACTCAGCAGCGGTTCCGGCGTACAGCCGGGTAACGGCAATGGTTTACTCATCGGAATCCTTTTCGCCGCTTGCGCGGCAGTCCGCTGCCCTCAGGAGTGATTCCAGGTACGCCAATCGGAACGGCCCCAACTCACCGAGTCGCTTCAGCACGTTCGCTGTCCAACTCGTCTCACCGCCCAATTGCATCGGTTGCAGCGACAGCTTGACCCTCGTCGGCTGCGTGCCACCGCCCAAGTCCGCTGCCGGCAATTCATCTCCATCCCACACGCCGCTGGCAAACATCCGCTGGTGATCGTCGGGGGTCGGTGATTCATCCGGCATCGCTCGAATCGACAACCGAACCTTGCCGTGGTGAGCCGCGATCAGGTAAAGGGCCAGCCAGCGTTCATCCGGGTTCAGCGTTGTCCAATCGCTAGGCGTGGGACCGTCCACAACCAATCGTATCACCCCGAGTGCCGAGGCCAGCTCGTGCCGGAATCGCCTCGCAGTCACTCTCACTTCCTTCTGCTTCTCACTTGCCTCGTGAAGGGTCCGAGTGTACTTTTGCCAGTACTCTTGCGGGGCTTTGGCGACGTCCGGGCAGTTCTCCCATTGCTTCGGGCGTTCAGTCTTTTTCCGTTGATTCGGCGGAAGATCGGGTTTCTCTTTCCGCTCCTTCGGGTCATCGATAAGGTGAGCTAACCCACTCTGAAAGATCGCATGCACCTTGCCCCAGTCGTGCCATCGGGCGGCGGCATTCAGCGCACGTCGTTCACTGTCTGTGATCGGAAGAATGGCATCTTCCGACAGAATCGTGGCCAGAGCTTCGACGACTCGATCGGTGTGTTCGGCCAGCGTTCGCCACTCCCGTTGCGCGGCCCACTCGTCTGAGTCGTAGAACCCCTCTGGCCGTTCGTACTGCCCCGCGCGAGGCTTTTCTGGAAGCGGGACGAGTTGGTTGGGCAGCAGCGGACCAGCACCGGGATCCCAGCCGGTATTGGGACTGTAACCTCCCTGGTTGGCAGCAATCCAGAAAACGTTTCCGGGAATGACGGTGCCAGCATCTTTCTTGTTGATCTCGCGCCATTCCCCGTCGATATGGTCGAACCTATGCGCTGTCTTGCCGCGATCCAGGAACTCCTTCTTGAAGCTGCCAATAGGCACGTTGCACAGTTCTTCGCGTCGAGCCATCTGACGGCGGCGTTCTTTGCCGTCCCATTTATTGATCGGGGACGTCGCCCTCCAGAACACCTGCACGTCGGTATCGGGGTCATCGCTGCGGACGAAGCGTTGGATGTCGATGTCGTTGCCGGACAAGTCCGGGGCGGTGTCGAACAGGTCAAGCAGGTCGCGCCGGCGGAGGACGTGTTTGTGCTCGAACGGCAGGGTGATGTTCTGCTTCGTCTTGAACTCGTCGAGGTCCTTCGGCGATACGCTCCTGCCGTCGAGTGTCTGCAACTGCTGTCGGGCGAAATCAAGGTCCTTCACGGTGTACGGCGGGGACAGCTTCTCGTCGAGGTCGATCCAGAACACCTGGCCAGGGCCGTCGTCGCCAGTGCGGTTGCAGCGGCCGATCCGTTGAACGATGCTGGCCCAGGGAGCCAATTCGGTAATCAGCGTGCAGGCCGAGATGTCCACGCCGGCTTCGATGACTTGCGTGGCTACAATAATGCGGTCTTTCGCCGCGTTCTTGTCTTGGAGTTGGGCGTTCAGTGTCGTCCGTTCAAGCGGGCGAAAACGCGAGTGAATCAGGAACGGTTGAACGTGATTCTTTCCTTTCTTCTTCCGGTCGTTGATCGCCGCGAACACGGCCTTCGCTCGCTCGACCGTGTTGAGAACGACGAGCGTCTGGGTGCCGTCCACGTGCTTTGCCACCACGGCTTCTGCGACGTCCTTCATGTCCTTCGACGACGACTCGCCAAGCGGAACGAGCGTCTTCGCTGCGGTCATGCGCTTGTATAGTGCCCGGTTCGGGTCGTAATCGTCTCCATACTCATCCTTCCCCAACTCCAGAGGCTTGCCGGTGAGCTTGCCCGCGAAGTCGATGGTGTCGAGCCAACTCGGCTCCAGCGTGGCAGACATCCAAACCGACGGACACTCGCCGAACGTGCCGAGTACCTTCCGGAGGCCAGCGACCTGGGCCGACGTGGCGACCCCGTTGGCCATCAGTTGCGGTTCGTCGAACACCCACAGGCAGTCGTTGTTGAGCAAGCCAAAGTCGATGGGCCAGTGAAACCGGCTGGCGGCGTACCCGCGGTTCAGCGCCCGTGACAGTAGCATGTCCTGCGTGCCGATCAGCACTGCGGGCTTTTCGGGATGAAGATACCACTCGACCGATTCGACGCCGCCCATCAGGACGTGAACAGGGATGTCCAACTTGAGGTTGGCGATCCACCTACGAGATTCCCGCTCGGACTGCTCGACCAGCACCCGCATCGGCAGGCAGTAGGCGAGCCGCCGTGGAGTGTCCTTCGGTCGGGTCTTCCAGTGGTACAACCAGCCAAGTATTGCCGTCGCCGTCTTGCCGGCAGCCGTCGGAGCACGAAGCAAATGCGGAAAATCAGCCTGGGTCGCAAATCTGGTTTGGTAAGGATAGGGCGAAGCCGGTGAACCATCGCAACTTCCCATGGCTTCCTGGAAAAACTGTTGAAATTCGCTCATGCGTGCTCACCTTTGATTGATCGCACGGAAGAAAATCGAATCCGGCAGGATGGCGTAGGACACGGCGGTGCAGTCGGGGCATAGCCGGCCAAGTCAAACAATGGCAAACACGCGTGAAGGATTGACATCCTGGAAATAGCCAGTTTGTTTTTTACTCTTTAAGATGACACAAAGGCATTGACGCTCAGAATTGCAGAGAATATAACGCTCTATTGCGTGCTGTCAATAAGCCCTACGAACCAGACGCGGAGATGGGGGTCGTTGGTGCGGTTACCGATATGCCAGCCGGCAGGCGGACGCGCCATCGCTCTTCCTTGCCGTCGACCGACATCAGGACTTCCGCCTCGGAGGGGGGGTGATCGATGGGCTGGTCCAGCATCAGAAACCGCGGGCCAATCTGAGCAATCTTTAGGACTTGCCCGTCGACGAAAAGCTGCATCCGCACAGCGGCAGAGTGACCGTTTGTAGAATGAGTAGTCGTCATGGCATCGAGCCCGGAACTGATTGATCGTGCCGAATCCTATGCTGAACATACCAAATTGCAGCTTGGCGAACAACTCGGCTTCGGCGTCCACGGAGTTGTCTTCGCTTGCCGACGGATGGGAGATCCCGGCCGGTTGGCAATCAAGGTTCATGAACGCCAGATACCGTACGAACGAGAACGCGATGTGTACCTGCGATTGCAGCAGCATTGTGTCACGCAGGTCCACGGCTGCCACGTTCCCCAATTGCTGGCCTACGACGATGGCTGGTTGATCATCGAGATGACGGCAGTCACTCCACCGTACGTGCTGGATTTCGCCGGAGCCTACTTGGACCGCCCCCCGGATTTTTCGGAAGAAATCCTGGCGGAATGGAAAGCAGAAAAGCAGGAGCAGTTCGGCGACGGGTGGCCAGAGGTACGGCGCGTCTTGTGGACGCTGGAAGGGCACGGAATTTATGTTTCGGACATCTCTCCGAGCAACATCTGTCTTCACGAAGGAAGCTGACTCGCAAGCTCCGCGGTCAGCCGGCCGCGGCCCCATTGAAGTGTGTCGTCTTTGAGAGTCCCACGTGAGGACTTGATGCTCTCCGCGGCCGAGTAGCCGCGGCCCCATTGAAGCGACCGCTGGAACCGGCCGAAGCCCAGCTGCTCGGCCAAGAAGCCTTCGTCGAGGAAGCGGCGCTCGGACACGGATGACGAACAGACCTGACATGTCTGGCGGATCACGCATCAGGCACCTCCAGCGAAGCCAGTAGTTGACGCGGCTGTCGCTCAATCAGCTTCTCATTCGGCAAGGCGGCTACGCTCGTTCCCAGGCTCCGCCTGGGAACGTAGTGCGTGGCTGGCTGTGAAAATTTCCGGAGAGGCGGAGCCTCGCAGACAGTGCGTTCCCAGGCGGAGCCTGGGAACGAGGATGAGTGGGTGGCGGCGTTGCATTCAGCGCCAGTCGGTCACGATGTCGATCAAACCGGGTTGCCCGGCATAGTTCCGGGCACTGGAATAACGCCAGTGGGTCGGGTCGTCGACATAGCCGCGACGTAGCGGGTTGTTGTGGATGTACTCCAGCTTCTGCCACATCATCTTCTCATTTTGAATCTGCTCGGGATGACTGCCTGCCTGCCACAGTTGATGGGTCTGATCGGTCTTGTGGCGAAGCTTGAAGTACTGCAACTCCTGGAGCAGCGTCTGGTAGCCGGCTTGCTCCATCGCATCAATGATGCGGCGAGCCGTGTACGACTTGAAACGGGCCAGCTTATCGGACAGACGCACCGGCGGGTTGCCCGCGAAGCGTTGAAACCCAGCTCGATAAGCCCGGCTGAAGCCGGCTCCTGGAAATGCGTCCGGCAGCGGCTCCCACCAGCTGAAGCTGGTGGCAGACAGGGTGTCGGCTGAAGCCGACAACCGGACGACCAAGGCGGCCAGTGGAACATGAGCCACTTTCCGTTGCCATCCGCCGCGCGTGACGGCCCAACCGGGAAGGTATTTCGGTTCGCGTTGCTAGCCGCGTAGCATGGCTCTTCTGAGCCGTGAAGGATCCGCCCTGCTATACCCTGACGCAGCGAAAGTTGGCAGACATCATGAGCGGTTCGTAGGCTTGTTAGCCGGCTTCAGCCGGCTCCCCGTCTGCCACCAGCTTTAGCTGGTGGTTCGAGAGGGCCTCGCGCACCTTAGCCGGCTTCAGCCGGACTTCACCTGACGTCTTTAGACATCGCTCCAGACGCACCGGCGGTTTCCCGCGAAAGGGTTGAAACCCAGCTCGAGAAGCCCGGCTGAAGCCGGCTCCTGGAAGTGCGTCCGGCAGCGGCTCACACCAGCTGAAGCTGGTGGCAGACGGGGTGTCGGCTGAAGCCGACAACCGAACCAAGGCGGCCATTGGAACGTGAGCCACTGGGCTGCTATGTGGCTGCCCCTTCGGGACGGAAGAACCTGTGCCTTCGTCGCCACATGGCGCTGTCCAAGTAGGGTGCATCAAGCGCCGCGCCGATGCACCGTCCCGCTGGCTGCGGATGCCGATCCACAGCCACACCGGATGCTCGTGGTGCATCGGCGCGGCGCTTGATGGCACCCTACGCAGAGGCTCGCTTCAGCCGCCCGCCTGTCGCTGGTAGATGTCGGCGATCTCCTTTTCGGATAACGCTCGGTCGAAAAGAGCAAACTCGTCCATTCGGCCCTCGTAAGAACCGGACGAGTCTACATAGCCGGTACGCTTCCAGATCCCGATATTCACCGAGTTGTCGTCGTAGGCCCCGTGCTTGTAGACGACCGGACCGGCAGGCGTTGGATGCTACGAATCAAGCTTGCCATCGATGAAGAACCTGACTGTTTGATTTCTTCTCGTAACTCCCATGTGGCTCCAGCGAGAGTAGGGAATGGTGCCAGCGGCAAGCCTCTCGTTCGCCTGGCAGGCACTACCGGAAACATGGAACTTCAGCGTTGGTCGAAGCGGGTCCGTACGAGAATCGCGAGTGGCTGACCAATGGATTCCTCCATTCTGGCTTTCAATCGCACTTGTCGCATAGTTGACAGTCAACCAGCGCCACCGCCCGCACCCGGGTGGATCCACGCCATGATCGTGAAATCGTTTGCCGGGTACTGCCCGTTCTCGTCCGGCAGTGTGATGTAGCTCTGGCCTTGCCCGGCGAACTCCGCCGCCTTGCCGACCTTGCCGTCGGTGAAGACCACGTTGTTCAGCAAGCCGTGGTAGTTGTGCCCGCTCAAGTCCCGGACGTACTGCTGCGAACCCTGGCTAAAGATCGTGTCGCGGTCGAAGCTGTAAGCCACCACACAGCCTGTCGGCAAAGGCAACGTAGGCGTCTTGCTGGCGGAACATCCTCAATCTACGGATTTGCTGCCGGCGTCGCGTCGGGCAGGGTCATGGCTACGCGGAAACCCGAACTGCTGCTCCGGTAGCTGGGCGCGATTCCACTCCGGGCGGCAGAACGGGACGAGAGTGGCGAGTTACCAAAGGAACCATTCCGGTTTACGCGAACAACGCCGGTGGACGGACCGGTTGGATCATCGCTCGGCGACGTGCTGTAGTAGTTCTCGTCATACCAGTCCGCGCACCACTCCCACACGTTCCCCTGCATGTCGTACAGCCCGAACGTGTTCGGCTGAAAGCTGCCTACAGGCGCTGTGAATGCGTAGCCGTCGCTCGCGCGGATGCTGGAACCAGGCCAACGCTTGGCCTTGGCCGTCGCGTCTGGCACGTTCGCCACCTGCGCCAGGCCTTCGGGATCGTCTCCGTGGTACCAACGCGTCGCCGTGTTCGCGCGGCACGCGTACTCCCATTCGGCTTCCGTCGGCAGTCGATACGTCCCGCCTTCCTTGCGGCTGAGCCAGTCACAAAACGCCACGGCATCGCCCCAGGTCACGTTTACCACCGGATGATTGTCGGTCTGGTTCCACCCCGTGTTGCGCCATGTGTACTGCTTGCCGGACTCGTGGCCGGTGGACTCGTTGTAGCCTCGGCCGCCCCGACCGTCCCGTTCGGCTTCCGTCCGATAGTTGGCCGTCTCGACGAACTGCCGGAACTGTCCCATAGTCACTTCGTGGATACCGAGGTAGAACGCCTTGGTGATGCGCACACGATGCGGCGGCTGTTCACCTTTGAAGTAATCGTACTTATCAACATACGCCGGGAATGCCTTGGTCAATTGTTCCGGCGATTCCGGGCTCCCCATCATGAACTCACCCGCGGGAATCAGGACCAGCTTCATCCCGATGCTGTTCGTGAGCGTCTCCGATGTCGGGGCAGGCTTGCCGGCCGCGATGGCGTTGTCCTGAGATAGGGGAGGTGGCGTTCCTTCCGCTGTGGTTGCATCGGATTCTTGCTGACTCACATCCACCGGCGGTAGAGCGGACGAACGGGCCGTCTCCGTGGGAGGTTGGGGACCCCCGCGGAACGGCGAGAAAATCATGACCAGCAACACCAGGATGGCCAGAACGCCTAGCGAGACCGCGCTGGTCGGTATCCAGTTCCGACGCAGGAACTCGCCCACTTCAGCGATTGGTTCCGCCTTCGGCACGGGCCTGGGTATGCGAGGCAAAGGTGCCGGCGAAACCATCGCCGGCGAAGGCAACTCGGCCGTCCACGGGTCGTCGGTCGGGGTGAGATCCGCCAACGGATCGGCGGCAGAATCGGTGACGCCCGGACGGGGAACGTCGATCGGTGCTCGACAGACGGGACAAGGGACTTGCTTGCCATACAAGTGCGGCGCGGCCGCGAAACTCTGGCCGCAGACGCACGTCACCACCACGGGGCCCACCGGTGCAGGCGGCTGGGGAGAAACCTTGGCCGGCACTGGTTCCGCTGGTTCCACCAGGACCGGCGGCCGATGGGCAGGCCGAGCGCCACGCGACGGAAACAACAGTCGCTCGACGCGTTGCTGCTCTTTCGCGGCGAGACGTTGGACTTGGCCGCCGATGATGATCTCGTCCAACAGCGGGACTTGTTCCAGTTGCCCTTCGGCGGCCAGGATCAGATGCCCCGTGAGCGATTGAAGCTCCGCATCTCCCAAGTCCCACAACTGCTGCAACGTCGCCGATAACCCGGGATTCTGGTAATCCACTTCACGAAACAACAGATTGTCGCCGTTGTCGTTCCGGCGCCACAGATCCCCACCCCCGACGATCACGCCCTGGATCGCCGTGTAGATAGCCAAGTGCGAGAATCGGTCGATCTGGGCATTGTAGATCGCCTCCCGCAGCCGTTGCGGATGCTGATACGCCGGATGCCCCACTTCGCCCGTCCTGTAACCGGCCAGCGCCGGCACGAACATGCCGTCGTAGTCCACCAGTTTCAGACTCAAACGGCCCGTCTCCGGCACCGGTACTAACAGCACATTCCCGTGCTGCAAGTCGCCGTGCGCCATCCCGGCCTCCTGCAATCGCGTCGCCAACCGGGGCCACAGTTCCAGCAACTGCCGCAGATTTTTCGGCCGCTCCAGATGCTTGCTGACGAATTGATTCAGACTCAGCCCTTCCACCCAACGCATCTTCAGGATCGGCGCCCACTGGTCGCCGACGCGCAGGCCAGGTTGGACGACCTGAAAGTCGACGGTGAACGGCAGGCGGGCCTGTTGCAGATACGAGCTGATTTCGCGGTAGCGTTCGCGCAGCCGCGGCGTCTCCTTGACGAAGCACTTGACGGCCCAGGTATTGCCGGATTGGGGACAATGGACCCGATAGACATCGGCGAAGCCGCCGGCCCACACCAGCGGCAGCCCGAAGGCGTTGACCGCCAGTTCCCCGCTGCGCAGTTCCTCGTCACTGACGCACTGCCGCAGGTTCTGAATCGCTTCGTTGTATTGCGTCCGTTGAGGAGCAGGCATCATCGCGAATCCGTTCTTTGGGATCGGGATGCCTTGATCGTTCCCTTGCGAAATACTAGCAGGGTGGCTGGTGGCTGAGCCTAAGCGAAGCCCCAGCAACCGTGGACTGGGGCTTCGCTTAGGCTCAGCCACCAGCCACCCGTTGCCCTGCTAGCCCTGACAGCATTTCACAACGTTACGATCAAGGCCCGCACGGGGAGTACCCGGGCCCGAAGCGGGCAACGATTTGACCAGGGTTCGTCTAGACCTTCTCCGGCACGACAAACGGTGCGCGGTACTTGCGAGTCAGCAGCGCGTTGGCCGCGTCGTTGTTCACGAACTTCTCGGCCTGCGGGTCGAATGTCAGCGTTGGTCCCAATTGGTAGGTGGCATCGTCCAGCTTGATCTTCACCGCCTGCAGGTTCTCGCGAATCATCTCGAAGGATTCCACCACCTGTTTGTTGTCGCCCAGGGCCTTGGTCTGCTTGTTAAACGGCACAGGCTGACCGAGCCGGTAGGAGATGTTCCCGAGATGGCACAGGGCGGCCGAGTAATGCCCGACCTCGGCGTCGCAATTGATGTCCTCCGGCTTACGACTGCGGACCGCGGCGATGAAGCTGCCGAAGGCCCCGCCCGGCGTGACCTTGGCCTCTTCGCCACCTTTTACCGGCTCCGGATCGCCGCCCTTGTTCGGATAGAACTTGCCGTCCTTAATCAGGCCTTCGGTGGTGTAGAATTCGTTGCCCACCTTGAAGGGTGGGGCACCCTCTTTGGCCACCAAGCCGCGGGTTTCAAAGACCAGCAGTGTTTCGCCAAACTCCATCACGGACAGCTGCATGTTGGGCGTCTCGCCTTGGTCCTTGCCATCCGGCAGGAAGCGTCCGCCCAACGCCCAGACCTTGGTCGGCAGGGTGGCACCCTGGATACCCCAGCGGGCGACGTCCATCTCGTGGACGCCCTGGTTACCCACGTCACCGTTCCCGAAGTCCCAGAACCAATGCCAGTTGTAGGGGTGCAGGTTGCTGTGGAACGGCTGTTCGGAGGCGGGACCAAGCCACAGGTTGAAATCGAAATCCTTGGGCGGGTCCGTCACGGCCTTCGTCCCGATGCTCCACCGGGGTTTGCAGCAGTAGCCCTTGGAGACCAGCAGCTTGCCGTACTTGCCGGAATGGATGGCAGCCATCTGGCGCGCACGACCGCCGTCGGACCGCTGTTGCGTGCCGTGTTGCACCACGCGTTTGTACTTGCGCATGGCCTCGACGCACTGGCGGCCTTCGAAGACGTTGTGACTGATCGGCTTTTCGACGTAGACGTCCTTGCCGGCCTGGCAGGCCCAGATTGTGCACAGCGAATGCCAGTGATTGCAGGTGGCGACGGAGATTGCGTCGAGATCTTTGTCCTCCAACGCGACCCGCAGATCCTGGACGCATTTGGGCGTGTTGCCGCCCTTCTTCTCGACTTGCTTGATGCGTGACGGGAACACGCGGCTGTCCGGATCGACCAGATAGGTCACCTGGACGCCCGGCCTGCCGGCCAGTTCGTCGATGTGACTGGAGCCGCGGCCGTTGATGCCCACGACGGCGACACGAATTGTCTCGTTCGCGCCGAGCACCAGGCCCGAGGCCTTCGTGCCCGCGATGGTGAACAGGGGAAATGCCGCGCCGGCGGCTGCCGTCTTAAGGAAGTCGCGACGAGTCTGTTTCGACATGCTGTGCTCCTTGGCTGGAAACGGGGGGGAGGAAACGTCTGACCTCGTGCGTCAGGCAGGTTGCTGCAAGACGGAATTACACCATAACGCAGGAACGTTGTCCACTGTTGGCCAACCCTGCTGGCCAACCCTTGACGTTGAACCATAATTGCCAGAGAATTTCCCCAGTCTTGAAAACGACCCCGTCCAGCTTGCCTGGACGGTGAGAGAAGTCTTGTAAGCGAGATCGCGACCGACGTTCACCGCCTTCCTCCCTTCCCCAGCCTGCCGCCGGAGGCGGCAGGCTGGGGAAGGGAGGGGTATTGCTGCGTT
>JAPLNJ010000283.1 GCA_026692885.1 Planctomycetota bacterium
GTGGTTCACTTTGCCCGCCGACCCGGCGGTCAATACGGTAATCGCCGTTTAATGTGGTAATGGGCAGCGTTCCATTACCCTATTTCGCCCCGTTCCACCTCCGCACCCGCTTCGCACGAACGCCGTCCCTGCTCCGGCGCCAATCACGTTCACCACCGCGTCTCCGCCACCGGGAGAGGGGCAGCTTTCGTCAACGCCTGGGCGTTATCGTCAATGGAGAGCATCCCGTTGCCGATAACGGTCTCCCCTTGCTACATTGTTTTTCGGCGTCCCCACCTCGGTGTCGCGTCATAACCTCCTGCTGTGCCAACCTTTTCTTCGCGATCACCGTTGTCGGCTTCAATGTGGGGTTCCCGCCGTCAATGTGGTATCGGATGGCCATCCAGCCCCACATTGAACCAAAAATCACACAATGCGCCGCCATTTCGCCCACCGGCCCTTTCCAAGGCACTCGACCTTCCCCTGGTCCCGTAAGTCGTTCAGCACCGAGCGGATGGTATCCCTGCTGACGGTTGGGCAAGCATTTTCCACATCCCCGATGGTGAACTCGCTCAGAAAGTGCTCGATCGCATCCCGCACCATCGCCTGTTTGGCCCCCGGGGCCGCCGTCACCAGATCCGTTCGCCGCTCCAGCTCCCTGTAGGCGGCGACGATCGTGCCCAGCAGGTAGTCCCGCCAGGGCGCCAGGGAGTTCTGCCCTTCGTGCCAGCCTTCACTGGACGCCTTCAAGGCTCCGTAGTACGACTCCTTCGATTCCTCGATGATCCGCTCCAGACTGACGTAGCGCCCAACCTCGTAGCCGGCCTCGTACAGCATCAGGAGCGTCATCAGCCGGGCCATGCGCCCGTTCCCATCGCGGAAGGGGTGGACGCAGAGGAAGTCGAGGACGAACGCCGGAATCAACAGCAACGGCTCCACGGCCTCTTGTTGCCAAAGCCGATTGAAGTCGTTGCACAGCCGTTCCATCCAGTCGGCCGTCAGCACGGCCGGGACACAGCGGAAGCGGGTCGTGCGGGTGCCGTCTGAGCGGACGTCGGCGATCTCGTTGTCCACCTGCTTCCAATGCCCACCGGGTTCGGCCGAGAACTTGTACAGGTCGCGGTGCAGTTGGAGGATGACGCCCGGGCGGACCTTCACGTGCTCGTGGGAGGCATGGATCGTGGCCAGCACGTCGCGGTAGCCGGCGATCTCTTCCTCCGAGCGGTTGGCCGGCGTCGTCTTCTGGGCCATCAGCTCGCGAAGCCGGTCCGGCGGGGCCGTGACGCCTTCGATCCGGTTCGACGACTCCGTGGACTGGATGATCGCCACTTCCTGGAGTTGCTTCAGGACTTCGGGGAACCGCTCGTTCCACATGTCCTGCTTCCCCTTGAACTCACCGATCACCCGCACGGTGCTCAACAGCGCCGGCGTCAGCGGCTGACGGAGAACCCGATCATCCTCGAATGATTTCATCCGCTACGCCCCTTCTCCCCCGAGTATCCAGTTGACCGTCAACCCTCGGCTGGACATGAAGGCCCGCACCTGTTCCGCGGCATTGATCTTGAGTTGGGCTACTGCGTCAGGATTGGTGTCTTCCCAAATCTTGTGGGAGAACAGACGCTCGATCCTGCCCTCAATGACCAGCCACTGTTGGTCCGTTACCAACCGGAATAGCACTTTGGCCCTCTCACTGCCAGCGTATAGTTGAAGCACCTGGGCGATCACGTCCCGCAGCATCGGCACCCACGCCCGCATGGTCCCGGCGCCGAAGATCCGCTCGGCTTTCTGGTGGGCAGCGTTATTGGCATCGGGGTTCCAGATCCCCGCAAGCTGCTTGTCGGCGATCACCGACAACAGTCGCACCAGATTATCCTTCTCCTGGGCGCGACAATCATCCGGCCCCTCAAACTCCATCGTCGTCGGTGGAGGGAGGATGAACTCCTTGAAGAACGTCTTCTGGAGGATGCTGATAGACACGGGGCTCTTACGGGTACGGTTTCGCTCGGCGATGAACTCGGCGAGGCGGTTCGCCGGATCGTCGATCACATCGTTTTCGATGGCCGACATCAACATCTTCTTGGCTTCCGTGGTGGTCTTGCCGCGGTTGCGTAGGAAGACCACGAAGTCAGACTCGTTTTTCTCGCCTGGGCGTTCGAGGTACTCCTCCCATTCCTGCTTGAAGATGTCGCTGTACTTGGCGATGAGCGTGCTCGTGAAGAAAGCCATCTGACGCAGTTTGTCGTGGGCGATCAGGTTGGTGTCCTTGAGCAGTCGGATGTCTGGGTCGACGTACACCTTACAGTCGAGCGCCTTTCGTCCTGCCCAAATCTGTGCCGCGGATTTGTGCTGTCCGTCGAACAGCATGATCCGGTTGTCGACGATACGACATACGGCGGGGGCAAGCTGTGTATGCCGGGAGAGGTGTCGGTACAGCTCCCAAACCCGCTTCTCCTCTAGCGGTCTCGGCTGCAAGTCGGCATCGTTGCACAGGTACTCGATCGGGAGAACGGAATAGAAGTACCGCATCCCCGTGGCTGGGCAAATGAACACTGGGCAGGTTTGCTTCGGTCGGTCTGGATTCGTGAAGTGCAGAAGAAGCTGATTCTCACCGTTTCCTTCCGCGCAGACGGCATGACCAAAGCCGCTGGCTCCGACCTTCAACGCCAGCAGGTCGTCAAGCCGCCGAGGCTGAGGGTGATCAAAGAAGCGGGAGATTGCGAGCTGGTCACGAAACTCAGATAGCGACAAGGTGCGAATGCGCCGATGGTGGTCCGTGCAGACCGCTCCGATATTGGCGATTTCCGATGGGCCGTCTTCGGAGAATGGTCTGATGTGGTGGAACTCGACGCTGTTCTCGTCGTCGACTGGGTGGTCGTCCACAAAACAGTACAGGACTCCGTCACGACGCTGCTGGGCCAGCACTTGCTGCTTCTCGGGATCAGTTATCTGACGCTTTACAACGGCCATACCGTTACCCCCATTTGTGACGTCACTCCTTGGCCAACAGAATCCGCAGGGCCTTCTGCGCCCGCCGGCCCTGACGGTTGTCGGTGACCTTGCTGAACCAGTAGTACGCTTCCTCGGCCGTCATGCCGCGGATGTGTTCCGACACGTCAGCCATACGCGAGGTCTTGCGGAGCGGCTTCACGGCCAGCATGAGCAGGCCCAGGCGGACCCCCAGTTCCTCGGACAGGGCAAACGGGACCTTGCGGCTGCGCGACAGGTCGGTCGGCCGATAGCCGGCCTGCCTGATCGTCGCCATGACCTGCTCCACTACGGCCCGCATTGGCACGCCCTCGACCCTAACGACGAACTGCCAGCCGTCGTCGCTTTCGTCGGCATCTTCACCGCGGGCAGGGAGGCGATAGAGGGCCAAGCCGTAGTCGGTGTCCTGGCCGGACTCCACACGCAGCTCGAACGGTTTCTTACTACTCATCGGCGTCTCCCTCCGTCGCCCCGGGCTGGCCGTCCACGAAGACCTTGCCCACGCCCAGGTTCACCAGTACGTCCCGGATGGTCTGGAACTGATCGCTGTCCGGCGCCAGGCCGCCGTCGAAGTCGGCCCTGACGCCCATGCGAACGCTGGCGTTCGACGCCTGCTGGCTGAGCGCATCGGTGACCTGCTTGACCAGCTTGTAGCGTTCCCACGAACCCCGAAACTCGACGCTGAACTTCTCCTCGCCGCCGAACTCCAGCACCATCCGCTGGTCCACCATGAGCTGCACCTTGCCGATCTGCGGGATCGCCAGGCCCAGGGACCGTACGTCCTTCGCGGCGTCCTTGCCCATGCCCTCGATGCGGATGAAGAGCCGGCTGAGCGACTTGACGCCGCCGTCGTGGCACTGGTCGGCGATGGCCTGGAACGCCTGCGCCGGCGTCCCCTCGCTGGAGACCTTTTTCACCTTGACCTTGCAGACGCACGGCGACTGCCCACAGGTCGGGCACGTATCCCCATCGCAGACGCAGGGAGACTTCTTGCAGACCGGACAGGTCTCCTCGGTCGCCTCCTCGCCCTTGATCTTGATGCCGACCCGCTTGGCTTCCTCCGGTGTGTACAGCGTGGCCTCGTCGCTGATCTCGACCACGGGCGTCGGCGAGATGGGGCCGTAGCCCGCGCCCTCGGACGCGAGGTAATAGACCCAGGTGCCCTTCTGCACGCCCTCCTTGATCGTCTTCTTGAGCTGGTTGATGTCCAGCAGCATCTTCAGACCCAGCCGCTGGCAGAACGCCCGACGCAGGTCCTCCGTGGTGATCGTGACGGCGTTCTGGGTCCACGCCTTCGCCTTGAGGTACTGGGCGTTCAGGGGCTTGTCGTCGGCGGTGAGCACCTTGTCCAGGCCCTTGAGCACCTTCAACACGACCTCGGACTGGTCCTTGACCATCTGCCCCTGCTCGTCAGGCTGAAGAAGCTGATGGGCGAGGTTGCCGGCCTTGCGGGGTGCGTCGGCCGAGGGGTAGTACAGGTGCCGGTAACCGCGGGTGACCGCCACGCGCAGGTCCAACTCCGCCGCTTCGGCCATCTGCGTGAGCTTTTCGGCTACGGTCTGGGTGAACTCCTTCATGCGGTCGGCATCGTTGACCACACGCTGGCTGGCCAGATACCGCTGCGCCACGTCGACCATGTTCGACACCTGGTCCTCGTCGGCCACCAGGAACAGCACGTTGTTCTTGTACGTGCGATATTCCTCCATGCTTCCTTTGTGCTCGAAGAGCTTCAGCACCAGGTCGGGCGGTGTGGCCGCCTCGGTGGCCTTGATGTGCGCCGCGTCGTAGTGGACTACGGCGAGTTTGGGCGCCTGGGCATCATCGTCCAGGTCGGCCGCTTCGGCTGGGAAGTATTCGGGCTCGAAGGTGCCCTTCTTCCAGACTTTCTTGATCCGCTCGTCCAACTCCGTCTTGGCTTTGATCTTGCCGATCATGCCCATTTCGTCGTCGATGATCTTGCGGGGCGCCGGCTCCGGCTTGAAGCGGTAGCGCAGACCGTCGTAGTCGAAGTACCAACAGCGGTCGACCAGCCGCTGCACGGCCTTGTCCAGGAGCGATGGGTCGTCGTCGGGCTGAAGCACGGCCAATCGCAAGTCGGCTGGGTCGGCGCCGCTCTGGCCGGTTTGGACCAAGCTGTGCAGGAAGACCGTCGTGGCGATCCGCTGGCCGTAGGGCGGGCGGCCGGCCGCGATGAAGTCTTCGTCCAGCGCCTGGGCGTGGGCCGGTGAACCCTTCTGCGGGCTGGCGATGTCGGCCTCGATGACCTGCTTGTACTGGGGTCGATCCAGCCGGCTGGTAAGGTCGTTGGCCGTCTGGTCGTCGGCGAGGTCCATGCAAAACGGGGCGATCAGGAAGCAGTCCTTGGGCTTCTCTTCCCAGAGCTTGCGGATCGTCTGCGCCAATAGCCGCAGCACACCACGGGTCCGCTGGAAGTTGGGGATTGTCGAAGTCTTGCGGTTCAGCGTCGTCAGCAGCTCGGGGTGGAAGGGGTAGTCCTTGGCGATGTCGTCGCTGTACTCGGAGCGGGTCGCCCGCTGCGGAAGATCGACGCCCTGGGCGACCATGTGACCGAAATACTCGGCGTAGCAGCCGGCGACCTCCTTGGCCGCCTTCTTGTCCACTGAGGCGAACATGCGGTGGCTGACGACGGCGCTGATCTCGTCTTCCGCGGTGGGCGTCAGGACATGTTCCTCGCGGGCAGAGACGCTCTTGGACTCGGCTCGCGATTCCCTGACCTGATCGGACTCCTTTCCGAAGGCGTCCCCGGAGTCGGCCAGCGTGTACACGAGCACGGTCCCTTTGCTCTCGGAGGCGAACTTCATCAAGGACATCAGAAACGCCACCGTCTGCTCGGCCAGCGTCGTCTTGCCGACCTGCACTCCGCTGCTGACCCGCAGATACTGGCCGATTTCGTCAATCATGATCAGGGCCGGATCATCGCCGATCAGCTTCTCCCAGGGCTGCGTGCTGGGGGCGGTGCGTCCCTCGTCGCTCTTGCGGACCTCTTCATAGGCCGCCCTGCCGCCTTCGTGGCCGCCAACGCGGTAGCCGAGCTGGTACGCCAGTTCGCCCCACAGTGTGAACGTGCGTAAGCCATCATGATCCACGCCGTCCGCCACACCGATGTCGGGCCCTACAATGCCGGCGATCTTCTGGATCGGCCGCTCGGGCAGTAGCTCCTTGCCGACGAACCCCTTGACCGTCTTCGGGTCCACTTCGCCCGCGCAGACGTGGTACAGGCCGATCAGGTTGTGACTCTTACCGCCGCCGAAGCTGGTCTCCAGCCGGATCACGGGGGCGCTGTCCCTGTGCTTGCCCGAAAGCCGCCCCAGCGCCTCGCGCAGCAGCGATCTGAGGCCCTTGGTGGCGTAGGTGTTGGCAAAGAAGGTCTCGGCATCGCCATAGACAGCATCGGCGGTCCCCCGCAAGACCTTGGTCAACGAGGCGGCGAACTGCTGGTCCTTCAACTCGCCGGTCAGCACTTCCTGACGGGGCGTGCATGCGTCGAAGATGGTCTTCATGGTGTGTCCTGTGTCATCGCTTGCGTTTGGGAGCAGGGATGGGTGTCTTCTCAATCGACTGGAGCAGGTTCGCCAGATCATCGCGCCGGTACAGCCGGTGCTTGTTGACCGGATGCCGGAACTCAGGGATCTTCCCAGCGGCGCCCCACGCCCGCACGGTGTTGGGGGCCACGCCGAGGATCTTGGCTGCCTCTTGGACCCGAACGTAGGTTTCGCGGATGCTCATAACTGCCGCCCTCGTGATGGGGATAGCCGCTGATAATGCAGAACTTACCAAGTCATGCACGCACAAGTAACTACCCGCCCCAGAAAAAAGACGGCACACCCCCCGACAGCCGGCCGGTCGTGGTGGCTGGGGCAACAGCGCACGACGACCCGCTGTGAATGTATCAGGATGGTTGGTCAGATCCCGTCCAACCGCGGGCCATTTTCTTGGAAAACAGATCGCGTGAGCAGTCGGAGGCTGCCGGCGGTCCATCGTCTGTGTGACCACGCCGGTCCTACATGCTGCGGGCGCAAATAACTGCCTTTCCTGCGTCACCATACATGACTCTGGCGGCATAGCTTTCCGAGCCCCGTGCCGCCGGCGTCCAAGCCTCATTTTTGACCGCTCGCGCGGCGCCGAATGGGGCTTGTGTCTGCGCTCTCGCGATCGTCGCGGGGGCGGTGTGGACCCACAGTCACGCCGCCCCGCGGAGGGCGGCCTAGCTTCAAGGAGTTCGCCGCATGATCGCTCCCGCGAAGTCGCGTCGTCCCCGAAAATCGGTCCCCGCATGGCACGCCAAGTTCTTGGAAATGATGCCGGCCATCAAGGCCCACGCCAAGATCGCCTTCCGTCACCTCGACCCCGAAGCCCGTGAGGAGGCCATCCAGGAGGTCGTGTGCAACGCTTGCTGCGCGTTCAGCAGACTGGTCGAACTCGGAAGGACGGACTTGGCCTACCCGAGCCCGTTGGCCCGGTACGGTGTGGCGCAGGCCAAGGACGGTCGCAAGGTCGGCGGCCACTTGAACTGCAAGGATGTGTTGTCGGAGCACTGCCAGCGCCGGAAACATTTGACCATCGAACGGCTGGACAAGTTCGACGCCGAAACCGACGCCTGGGAGGAAATCCTGGTCGAGGACAAGCACGCGGGGCCGGCCGATATCGCCGTCAGCCGGCTCGACTTCGCCGCTTGGCTGCGGACCCTGCCGAGCCGATTGCGAAAGATCGCCAAGGTCCTGGCCACGGGAGAAAACACGGGGGCGGCAGCAAGGGCGTTTCGCGTCTCCCCAGGCCGAATCTCGCAGCTCCGCAACGAGCTGCGTACCGGCTGGCTTCGCTTCCGCGGAGACGCGGACGGTGACGCCGTGCCGGCCTGATTCCCTGGCACATTTCAAACGACGTCTTGAATGATTTTTCCAACGCCTCCGAGCTTCTCCATCTTCCGTCGTATGGGGCTGAATGGCGGCGGGTCCTGGTTCCCTTCCGGTTCTGCCGCCCAATCCCACCGCTGAGGCCCGCAGATCGTCCGTAGCTTTCTTGGTCGCCCCAAGACGACCAACGGAGCCTGATCGGCTGTCGGGGCGTTCAGCGGGCCAGCCAGGGGCCTCTAACGCGATTTGTCCCCCGAAAACGGGACAAAATGCACATCTCGCCCCATCCCTGGGCACCTAAGCGTCCGAGCGAGTGCTTCGCCTGGCATCCGTCTTATCCATCCACCGTCTCCCGAAAGGATCAACCATCGAATGAGTCTAGGCAGTACCCCCGGCTCTGCCGGGATCACGATCATCATCGGCGCCTGCCTCGCTGTTGCCGCGATTATCACCGCGGTGACGGGAAGTTACGCCCACTGGCCATTCGTTGGCGCCGGCATCGTTGTCGGCCTTTGGGCTGTGGCGTCGATCAACAAATGAAAGGAAAGAAATGTCACACGTTGTCACCATAAAGACGACCGTGAAAGACGCGGCAGCCGTTCGTGTGGCGTGTCAGCGTCTCGGTCTGCCTCAGCCCGTCCAGGGCACCCACCGCTTGTTCACCAGTTCCGCCACTGGCCTCGGCGTGCAGTTGACGGGCTGGCGGTATCCTGTCGTGTGCCACACCGACACCGGCCAGTTGGAGTTCGACAACTTCAAGGGCCACTGGGGCAACTCGGCGAAGCTCGATCAGTTCCTTCAAGCGTATGCCGTAGAACGCGCCAAGGCGGAAGCTCGTCGCAGGGGGCACCAGGTCACCGAAGCCAAGCTGTCGGACGGTTCCATCAAGCTGACCGTGCAGGTCAATGGAGGTACGGCATGACCAAGACCATCGAGATCGTCGTGTCGCCCAAAGGCGAAACGACCGTGATGACCAAAGGCTTCGCCGGATCGTCGTGCCGGGATGCCGGCAAGTTCATCGAGCAGGCCCTGGGCCAACGCACCGGCGAGCAGCTCACGGCTGAGTTTCACCAGACGCAACAGGTCGAGCAGGCCGCGCAGCAGCGTTGCTGATCCTGTGTCGCTTTCCTCCCCAACTTCCCGAGCATCGTAACGCGAGGTTCATCTTATGTCACTCAAACAACAACTCGCGGAGTACATCTCCGCTGCCTTCACCGGCTTGTGGGTGCAGTCGCACGAGCATGACGACGCCCTGACCGAAATCGCCCAAATGTGCCGCGACCAGGAGTGGCGGCTCGCCATCTGGGACGTCGAACGCGGTCTGCATCTTCCCGGCCAGACCGACGGTCAGGCTGGGGACGCCGGTGGAAGCGATCCGCTGGCGGCCATCCGATCTCTGAACACGCTGGCGTCGGCCGACAGCTCTGCGCTGCTGGTCATGGTCAATGCACATCGCTTCATGCAGTCCGCGGAAATCGTGCAGGCCCTGGCTCAGCAGATCAGCTCCGGAAAGACCAACAGGACCTTTGTGGTTATCTTGTCCGCGGTGGTCGCCATCCCGACCGAGCTGGAGAAGGTCTTCGTAGTCCTGGAGCACGAACTGCCGAGCCGGGAGCAGTTGGCTGAGATCGCCCGCGGCATCGCCGTGGAAGACGGCGAGCTGCCGGAAGGTCCGGAGTTGGAAACGGTGCTGGATGCCGCTGCCGGTCTGACCCGGTACGAGGCCGAAGCCGCGTATAGCTTGTCCCTGGTCCGTCATGGCCGCGTGGCGCCCGAAGCGATTTGGGAGCTGAAGTCGGGGATGCTAAAGAAAAGCGGCCTGCTGTCCCTGCACCGGAGCAGCGATGACTTCAGCAGCCTCGGCGGTCTCGCCGGGCTCAAAGCGTTCTGCAAACGGTCCCTGCTCCAGACCGGACGCGACAATCCGCTCAAGCGTCCGAGGGGCGTGTTGCTTCTCGGGGTTCCCGGGACCGGGAAAAGTGCTTTCGCCAAGGCCCTTGGCCGTGAAAGCCGCCGTCCCACGCTCATCCTGGACGTGGGCTCCCTGATGGGTTCGTTGGTCGGCTCCACGGAGGCGAACATCCGGCAGGCTCTGCGGATCGCCGACGCGATGGCTCCGTGCATCCTGTTCTGCGACGAAGTCGAGAAGGCGCTCAGCGGCGTGGCCAACTCCGGCCAGACTGACTCGGGCGTCTCGGCACGGCTGTTTGGTTCGCTCTTGACGTGGATGAACGACCACACCACGGACGTGTACCTGGTCGCGACCTGCAACGACATCAGCAAACTGCCGCCAGAGTTCGGAAGGGCCGAGCGGTTTGATGGAATCTTCTTCTTGAACCTGCCCGGTCCGCAGGAACGTCGCGTGATCTGGGATCTGTACCTGCGCCAGTTCGAGTTGGACCCGAAGCAGAAGCTGCCACTTGACGACATGTGGACTGGGGCCGAAGTACGGGCCTGCGCCCGCTTGGCTGCCTTGCTCGACGTGCCGTTGATTCAGGCTGCCCAGAACGTCGTGCCCGTGGCGGTGACGGCGGCCGAGTCGGTGGAGCGTCTGCGCACCTGGGCCAGCGGCCGGTGTCTGGATGCCGACGCTGGCGGGATTTACCAGGGTGGCGGCGCCAAGTCCACTGCGCGGCGAAAGGTCAGCCGCAATCCGCTGAACAACTGAGCCTGGCCCAGGCTCATCACCACAACGCCGGCAGACGGTCCATCACGGATCGCTTGCCGGCGTTTTTCGTTTCTTGGAGACTCACCATGACCATCGAGTTCTGGCCGAAGCGATCGCTGAGGCCCAAACCTCGTCCCGTCGCGCAGGAGATGAAGCGGCGGGTGCGAAGACCAAAACTCCCCATCCGCGTCGGCAAGGCCCACCAGATGCTCTCGGCCGCCGTTCTGCTCGGCGATCACGAAATGGCGTCGTGGGTGGACTTGGTAGTGAAACGACACCAGGTCACCGGCACGCCGGAGCAACTGCTGGAGTTGTCGAAGCGGTTGGATGCCGTAATGGAACCGCTGCCAAGCGACTGTCCGATCCAAGCCTGAACCTGCCCCTGTCTCGGAGACCCCAGTCCATGACCACGACACTGCTTGAAGAACCCGTTGTCCGTCCTTCGACCTCACCCTCACAACGCCTGCGCACGACGATGGCCGCCGTTCGCGTCTCGCTCAGTTGGTTCGGGACCCGCAAGACTTTGACCGCTGAACAGAAGTCTCAGGCGGCCGACACGTTCGGGGCGGAAGGTGCGTTCCTGTCGGCCGGAAAGAAGCTGCTGGACACCACTCACCCCGCGTTCAAGGCGGTGACCGCCGTCAAGGGCCGCATCGTCTCGTTGTGGAAGTCGATGTCGTTGCCCTACCCGGAACCCGGCATCCGGCTGATTCGCCAAGATCAAATCGAGAGCTTCAATGACCAGCTCGAATCGCTGAAGACTGAACTCAACGAAGCCGTCCGGCAGCTTGACGAGCACTACACCGAACTGAAGTCGGCAGCCCGTGACCGGCTGGGCTCGCTGTACAACCCCGCGGACTATCCGGTCAGCTTGCGGGGGCTGTTCAGCGTGACCCATGACTTCCCTTCGGTGGAACCCCCGGACTACCTGGCCCAACTCAGTCCAGACCTGTATCGGCGCGAGTGCGTGCGTGTCGCGGGCCGCTTCGATGAGGCGGTGCAGTTGGCTGAGCAAGCGTTTATGGAAGAACTGCAACAGCTCGTCGCGCATCTGACCGAACGGCTGACCGGCCAGGTCGATGGAAAGTGCAAGGTATTCAGGGATAGCGCGGTGGGCAACCTCAGCGAGTTTTTCCAGCGTTTCCGCCAGTTGAATGTCCGTAGCAACGACCAACTGGACAGCTTGGTTTCCCAGTGCCAGCAGGTCGTTCGCGGCGTCGAGCCGCAGTCACTGCGGGACAGCCAAGGTTTGCGGCAGCAGGTCGCTCAGCAACTGTCGCATGTCGAAAACGCGCTCGACACGCTGCTGGTGGACAGGCCGCGGCGCAACATCCTCCGCCGGCCCAAGTGAAGGTGACCAACATGCTGCTTGTCATCGCGCCGGACGGCACCACTCGTTGCGTCTACGGCGAGGAGATCGACCTGCACAAGCTCGGGCAGGTCACCATCGCCCGCGGCTCCCACGTCGAGCCTGGCGATCGGGGGCAGTGGTGGGCCGACATGTCGCCGGTTTCCGGTCCACGGCTCGGACCTTACGCCCGCCGCAGTGAAGCCTTGCAGGCCGAAGTCTCTTGGCTGGAAGCCAACTGGCTCTGTCCGGGTAGCTGACGCCCGTCGTTGATCGTGTCCTCGCTCGCAGGCCATCGGGACATACGTGCCCCGGTGGCCTCTTGTCGTTTCTTGCCTGAACTGTCGGCCTAAACCCGAAAGGTATCCCATGACCCAACACCAACTCAACACCGCCGTGGCTGTGGCCACAGGCGAATCTCCATCCGTAATCCGCCGCTGCGGTTTTGGCATCGCTGACCCGTTGGATGTCAACTTCGATCCCGAACCCAGCGATGTCCCGCTCCAGTGGCTGGAAGAGCAGATGCAGGAAGAAGAACAGTCCCTGCGTTCGCTTCCCCGCCATCGCAATCCCGATGGCGCGTAGCCCTCGGCCAGAGTCAAGCATCCCCTTCATTCAAACAAGGAACCCCATTTTGATCACCATCACCCGTTTGCTGGCCCGCCAACTGCGGGCCGTTCTTCGTCGGGCCGGCATCGGCAAGGCGCATGGAGGCTACGGCCAGCGGGCCCTATTCCTGGCCAACGGCGACACGTTGCACATCCGAGCGATGTCGTACATCGCGGCCGTTGAATACCAAGCTGCCTACCAGGGCGGTACCGTCGAAGCGTTGGTGCCGGTGGACCTGCTCGCTGCGTGCGAAGGCACCCGTCCCGATCCGGTGGAGCTGGATTTCAGCGTTGCCGACAAGGTCACCGCATCCTGGACCGATAAGCGAGTCCCCGTCCTGCGGGACTTCGCCACGTCCACGCCGAACGACACGCTGCCGCCGTTCCCGTCGCTGCCGGACACCTTCGCCAGCAACGATCCAGGACTGTGGACCGCGTTGCGGGAGGCCGCGGCCACCACGGACCAACAGCCGCACCGTTTCGCCCTGAGCTGCGTGCAGTTGGGCGGCACCAGCGGCAAGATCGTCGCCACGGACGGACAGCAAGCCTTGGTCCAGTCGGGTTTCACGTTTCCCTGGGGCGGCGACGTGCTGGTGCCGGCCTCCGGTATCTTCGGCAGTCGAGAACTACCCGCCGATCAGCCGATCAATGTCGGAAAGACGGAGGATTGGGTCACGTTCAGCACCGGGCCGTGGGCGATCAGCCTGAAGCGGGAGAAGGAAGCCCGGTTTCCTGATGTCACTCGACACATCGGCGATCCGGTTGTGGCTGCCTCCCATCTTCGCATCACGGACAGCGACGGCGACTTTCTGAACGATGCCTTGCCGCGGTTGCCATGCGAGGACAACACGAACTGTCCGATCACCCTCGACCTGAACGGCCAGGTGCTGATCCGCGGCAAAGCCGCCGACCAGGCCCGAGCGACTGAGCTGGCGTTGTCGAACTCGCGGCTGGAGGGCGATCCCATCACGATCAACTCGAACCGCGAGTATTTGCTACGTGCCCTGCGGCTTGGCTTCCGAGACGTGCATCTGTACGGCCGAGATCAGCCCGTGCTCTGTGATGATGGCCGTCGCCAGTACGTTTTTGCGTTGCTGAACCCAGAGTCGCCAATCCCCTCTCGTCCCGATCTGATCCGCATCGCGTCGATCCAGCGTCAGACTGACGACGCGAGCGGGCGTCCACAACAACCAAGGAGAAAGATCACCGTGTCCGAACCCACAACGCAATCCCCGCCCACCGGCGACAAGACCGCCACGAAGCCCAAGCGTTCGCCGGCGTCCACGCGGCCGTCGCCCATCGAGCAGGCCATCGCGTTCCGCGATGCCTTGCGTGCGGCCGTCGTCCAGGCCAACGAGTTGATCCGCAGCCTCAAGCAGCAGAAGCGTGAAGCCCGCCTGGTGCAAACCACGCTGGCCTCGCTGAAGCAACTGCAAAAAGTCGGCGTCTAGCCCGCTGGACGCACGATGCCGCTGATCCAAGACCCGATCCACTCAGGATCGGGTCGCCCACCATGAGCACCATTACTTCCACAACAAGGAGTTCAACATGCCCTTGCGCCTCAACATCGGATTGAGCAAGAAACTCGGATTACCCGACTACGGCAGCCTCGGTGCGTCCTGCAACGTGGACATCGAACTGGACGCCGCCCTGCTGCAAACGGACCCCGAAGCGTTCCAGCGTCACGTCCGCAACGCCTACGACGCATGTCGCCGTGCGGTCCAGGAGGAACTGGCCCGCCACCAGGCCGCCCCGACCGCGGCTCCCACCAATCACCCGCCCGCGACCGCCGCGAGCGTCGGTGGCAACGGCAACGGCCACAGCGGCAACGGCAACGGTAATGGCCACACCAACGGCACCAACAGCAACGGCCAGAACGGGAATGGTCGCGGCAACGGCCACCCGGCGTCCGAGAAACAACTGACGTATGTCCGGCAACTCGCCGGCCACATCAAGGGCCTCGGAGTGCGGCGACTGGATGCCCTGGCCCAAAAGATGTTCAACAAGCCCGTCGCCGGCTTGAGCAGCTTGGATGCGTCCGGTTTGATCGACGCGCTCAAAGGCATAAAGGCCGGCGAGATCGACCTCGACGCCGTGTTGGGAGGGACCACCACGCCATGACCACCCAAACTCTGTTCGGCGACGAACTGCGAACGGGCCAAGGCGGCGTCTGGGCTTACGTCAGCCCCAGTCGCCTGGGCAAGTGGCTCAATGCCGGCTTGGAGCAGTTCTATCGTCACCGCCACCTGGGTGTCACGCTGGAGGCGGCGGACGTCTGCCGCCGCATGTTGGAGTCGTGGGGGCCGACGATCGACGCGGAGAACATGACGTTCGAGTCGACGGAAGCCGAGCGTGCGTTGCAGCAGCAGGCAGCGGGTTTGGTCACGGCCTATCTCGCTCACGCCCCCACGGACGAGAAGCCGCTGGCGGTCGAGGTGGCTACCCAGGCTCAGTTGGTCGATCCGGCGACGGGCGAGGATCTCGGTATCCCGCTCGTCGGCATCATCGACCTGATCGTGGACAACACGGATGGCGCCGTGATCGCGGACTTCAAGACGGCGGCCCGCAGCAGCGAGCCGCTGGAAATCTTCCACGAACTTCAGCTCACCAGCTACGCCTACCTGTTTCGGCAACTGTCGGACCAGACGGAGGCCGGCCTGGAGATCCGATCGCTGGTGAAGACAAAGACGCCGAAGATCGAGTTTCACGGCTACCCCGCCCGCACGGACGTTCACTTCCGCCGGCTGTTCGCCGTGGTTCGCGAGTATCTCGACGCCCTGGACGCCGGCCGGTTCAACTACCGGCCCGGGTTTCATTGTGGGATGTGTGACTTCGCGACTGGCCACTGCCGGGAGTGGAATGGCTGAATCGGTCTGTTCGTCCGTTCTGCCCCGCCGACGCTGCATCTGTGGCTCGGCGTGGGCAGGCGGCGGACCGGGTGTTTGTGGGCCAGCGCCAGCAAGGCCCCCTTCTCTTACCTATCAGCGACCGTGGTTGCTAGATCGTCTCACGACCTGTATGCCACGAGATCACGATACGCTTCCGATGCATAGAACTCGCGGATGCCGTGGACCCTTCTCACCAGGTAGGGGTGGGTCATCAATGTCTCGCTCAGCTTGGCGAGTCGGCTCCGGTCTAGGTCCCCCGCCTGCTCGATGAAGTCCATGATCATCATTTTCTTGAACAGTTCAGGCCCGACCGCCAGCTTGCAGAACGCCGAAAGCACGGACGTTGGGTCGCGACTTGCCAACAGCCCCCCTCGGTCAGCGGTGTATTCGGCTTTCCGACTCCACCACCGAAACACAAACTGTAGGATGTGGGAGATGACTGGTATCCCGATACCCGCCGCAGGATTGAGCAGAACAAGGAGCGTGGTGTGGCCGCACTTGATGTGCGTGAACTCATGGCCGATGATCGTGAGCAGTTCTTTCGGGCTCATCGCCTCGACCAACGCTGAGTGCAGGACAACGCTTTTCTTACCAAAGCATCCAATCGCTGCCGCGTTGAGCACCGGACTGAAGTGAACAAATATGTCTGGCCGCTTCATGTCCAGCCGAGCCGCCGCCAGTTCCGCAGCCGCATTGATCTCCGGAAACTGGCTCGGCGAGACTTTCACGGCACCGCCGATCAACTGGCTCTGCTGGACCCATACGACGATGGCGGTGAACGCTACCAGGATTGGTAGCAACAGCCACGTGCCGATGTACGCGAGCAACAGCATCGTGAGTGCGACCGCACCGATGCCGAACCACATCGCCGTCTGCTCTCCCGCAGCGGAAAGCCGCGAGAACTTCGCACTGGGCGCACCAGCGCCGCGTGACCGAGTAGCAGACGCCTGATCGTGCGTGAACTGGTGGTTGCAGCGGGGGCAGGTTATGTGGAGTTCCTTGCCCAGATCAGGAACCCGCAACTGTTGTCCGCAGTTGCGACATCGCAGTACATCGGATGGTCCTTGGACGGCCATGTCGCAGTTACCTGAGGGGAACGCGAGTATCTCGCCATGCACGATGGACGGCTGCGGCCTATGGAGTGTATCGCCTAGACCGACAAGCCGTGCGTGAACTTGTTGCCGCATTTCGGGCAGGTGACGACCAAGTCCTTGCCCAATCTCGGAACGCGGAGTTTCTGCCCGCACTTCTGACAGGCAAACGACTCATACTCAACGCTGGCAATCCCTTGGGATTGTCCATTGGTGTTGTTCGTTGAGGCTCGGGGCGGCGTTGATCCGACGAGCGTGTCGCGGAGCGAGCGATGTATGAGTTGTCCAAGCCAAGCACCCAGGAGTCCTGGTGCTCCAAGTAGGACGAGCTTGGGAATCGGATGGCGAACCGCTTGAAGCATGCCATCGAGAACACCGCTTCCAGGCTGGCCCGACATCCACACACGAACCATCGCCGGATACAGGCCGGTGAGAAAACCAAGGACCACGATGCCAAGCACAGCTCCAACACCGATGAACACGGCACCAGACTGACTGCCTTCGATAGTGGGCGCGCTGATCCCACCCCAAATCTGTTCCTTGCCGTACTTCGCGTCCTTGAGGTCAGACAAGAACCCTTCCATCCATTTCTCGAACTGTGCCCATTGTTTGGGGTAGTCCCTGGCCTTGTCGCGGATCGGCTGGGTCTCGCTCAGCCATTCCGCCAGCATCTCGTTGTCGAGGCTTCTAGCGAGAACGCGGTCGTACTCCGCCCGCTGCGCGGAGTCGGACAGGATGAAATACGCCTCGTTGATCAGTACCATCTGGGCGTTCGAGCCGCCGTGGTCTGGATGATTCTTGATGGCGGCTTGCCGATAGGCGCGGCACAGCGCCTCAAGAGTCACATCGGGTTGAACACCTAGTATCTCGTAGTAGTTGGGTTGCATCTCGAAAGTCCTCTCCACAAAGCCCGACCAGGCTTTGGCGCAGCAAAAAGGGCGTCGAACCGATACCGCTCCGAGAGCCCCCGCCAAGGGGCAGACTAGAACAGCATGGCCGACGCCCCTTACGGGGCGCGGTCCAATGCTGCTTCTAGTCTTCAAGAGCTGTTACAGCTCAGGTTGGCGGGTTTCTCGGAAGCAGTAGGACGCTTGCGCGTCGTTCAAGTTGTACGGGTAGGCCGTCAAGCGGCCCCTAATATCGTGACATACGCCTCCAGGTTGGTCGTAACGGGTTACGCCGGCAGAGCTTCCAGGCCGACGACGTCAAACAGTCTAGCGATGTGCAAGGCACTGTGGAAGCATCCCCCGGGGTTCGGGGATCACTTGGGCAGGCCGGAATCCCCGCGGCAGTGATGCAGGCCGAGTCCCATCATCCGGTCGAACGGTCCTCGATGGCCCCTCAGCGTTTCCCGGGATCTTCTTTTTCCGCGACGGGGTGTCCCGCGTGCATCAATGTGCCCCACGACGCAAAGGGAGTCTGCCAACCCTCCGGGCGGCTCTTTTCGACGACCTGCCCGGTGAACGGCATCGCAAGGCCAATCCGATCGTGGTAATGGTGGTAAACCCGTTCGTAAATGCTGCTGAACCGGCCGCGTGCTTTGTCCGAAATCGCCGGGTAGTTGTTATTGCCCGCGTGGCTGCGGTACGGTTCGTAGCGCACGTCGTGGCCCAGGTTGTACTTGGAAGTGTACTCAAAGCCCAAAGCAAGTCGATTGTCGTACGCCCCGTACAGATCCACGTCCTGCTTCCAGGCGATCTCGGCCGCGCAGCCCAGGTAGCCGAGTCCCATCTGCGTGTGGGCTTGGTCCCGGCCGCTCTCCTGGCACTCGCCGAAGTCGTTGATGTAGTGCTGGATTGCCCCGTTGCCCTGGCCGTTCAAGTAGTAGTCCGCGGCGCGCTGGAACATGTCCCGGTCATCGAGAAACACGCCCATCGCCAGCATCGTCTGGATCATGGCGGCGTCCCAGTTGCCGTTGGCCGCGGGGTAGAAGTCCTTGATGATCGGGTAGAACAAGTTCCGCAGCAGGTGCTCGAACTGCTTTTGGTCGTTGCCGCTCCAGCCGGCTTGGGTGTGCCGGATGATCTCGGCGGCGTTGACGAAGTTGATTCCGACCATGCCGACCAGCAGCTTGGCGTCATGGCCGCCAACCGATTTGAGCGTGGTCGAGTAGGCGTTCAGGATGGCGATGGCCTTGTCCGCATGGCGCTTCTCGTCGGTGACACACCACTGGATCGCGTGAGCGTAGGCCCCGGCAGCATCCCGCATCAGGTCCGTGCCGCCGATGTCGGGATTGTTGTAGGGACCCCGGACGACGTTCGCGGCCGGCTTGGGCTTCCAGTCCAGCTTGGAGATGGTGTCGCCGCGGAGTCCCTCCCAGGCCGCTTTCCAGGGGGCATCCCCCGCGGCGACCTTCGATTTCACGAAGTCCAGTTCCGCCCGGCTGTGCAAAATGCCGGGGTGCGTGAACGGCTTGTCGGCAGCGAGACTGCTTCCGGTCCCGATGGGCAGCGTGACCCCGGCGGCAGCCACGGCGGTGGAACGTACGAACTCGCGACGAGTGAGAATGGATCGCGGCATGGCAGTCTCCTGATGGGGTTTCACCCGAGCTTACGGATGACCGGCGGACGCGGCGACTTGCTGGAACTGCTTGATGCCTTCCCAGGCGATCCGTTGCAGATCGGCGCGGTCCTGGGCGGAGAAGGTTCGTTTGAGCGGCCCGCCGTCAGGGTCTTGGGCTGGCTTGCCGTCCTTGGTGCGGTTGTCGTTCACCGTGTCGATAGGCAGACCCTCGGGGCTGCGGTTGAACAGGGCGGCATAGAGCGTGCCTGCGGTGAGATAACCCATCGTCTGGTTCAGATGGCCATCGTTGACGTATCGCAGGGTCAGGTCCGGCCGGACCGTCTGGCAGCGCAGGGCTACCATCGACATGGGCACAACAATGGCGTCGATCTGCTTGGCCAAGGCTGCGATGGTCTTGGCCTTCTCGGTTACCACAGCCGCATCGGGCGGGGCCGTCAGGGGTTTGCTGTTCTGCGTGGTGGGCGTCGTCTCGTACAGGACCACACGCCCGCCTTGGGCCTTGATTAACTCGGCGAACTTCGGCGCATACTGGGCGTACAGCGACTTGTCGCCCTCCAGGTCGTCCCGGTACGACTGAAGCACGACGAAGTCCCATTTCTTGCGTCGACTCTCCAGGGACTTGCTCAGATCCCGGTGGCGGGTCAGCGCAGAAGGGGCGTATCTGTCCTTGGGGTCCTTGGCGACCATTTCCTCCAGCGATTTGACCGTGGCCTGCTCTTCCGCGGCCGTCAAGTCGGAAATCCGCACGAAGTTCTGGGTGCCCAGCCGCCAGTGATCCACCAGCCGCCGTCCGCCATACAGGACCGTTGTCACCTCGAAACGCAGGGTCGGGTCGCCGGCCTCGGCCATCGCCTTGACGACCTGCGCCAAGTTGTGGGAGGCAGTGAAGCTGTTGCCGATGAACAGGACGTTGAGTGTTTTTTGCTCCGCAGCTTGACGCGACGGCTCGGCGGCCGGCGACACGCTGGACACTAGGATCGTGGCGGCGAGCATCGTCGCCATGCTGAGAAGGGGCTTGCGCATGAGACATTCTCCTTGGAACCTGTTCGCGAACTTACGGGATACGTCGCCTTTCCAGACATGGCTTGGTGATGTACCTGGTCTGCCCGGTATCGCCCGTCCCGACTTGGAATCGACGTTTTCGCAGCCTTCCTTTGTAGCCCCCGCCGCGTGCCGGGGAAAGTGTTGGCTTGAACGCGCGAGCATCGCCGCGGTCAGGGGCCGACCGAAGGTCGAGATCGTGGCCGTCTCCGTAAGCAACTGCGACAAACTGGCCAGGGAGCTGGCCGGCCGACTGCGATAACGTGAACCGTGTCCGTTGCCTGCTGACTTGGCGAGGGGCCGCGGCGAAGATCGGGGGCCCGCACGCATCGGGCTACGGTAATCCGGATCGCCGGCGTTGTTCCCGTTCCTCACGCTTCTGCCAGGCCGCACTCGATCTTGCCCGCCGCCGTGCCGCGTCCCAGTCACCGCGCAGAGCTGCTGCGAAATCGGACACTCGTGTCCGACGCGGGGTACGCGGGGCTGGGCCGACGCCAAGAAACGGATTTAGAGCCCGCATCAGCGCGGCGATCTCCGGGTTGTCCGGCACGCCGCTCGGACTGGCGGCGGTGATGAGTTCCTCGGCTTTCTGACGGACGGCGGCTGAACGGTGCCGCAGCAGCGACTGCAAGCTGAATAACTCGGTCGGCCCCAGCGGGAGGCCAAACTCTTGGACAAGATTGAGCAGCCGCAGCCGATCCTTTGCGGGCTTGCCAGGTTCGGTGGCTTTCGCAATCAGGATTTGCGCTGCAAATCGCTGCCGTGCGGCTGTGCGCTCAGCCGAGCCTTCGCCCGGTTCGAGACTGCGACCGGCGGAGCCGTCGTTTGTTGCTTCATCCATTGTGCCCCGTCCTTTCTGCGTACCGGCCTGCGTAGCGTCGTCCATGACATCATCCTCCAGTCGTTCGTGCCCGTTGGTCGACGGAGCGGATTTGAGCCTCCGGCCGAGATCGCCAACGACGATGTTGCCGTCACCCGTCGACACCGAGTCCCACGGGTTCTAGAAACGCCGCGATCCGGTTGTGGCCGTTGAACCGGCCAGCCTCGCTCGCCGGGCGATTCTTCGGACCTGCCAGGGCCGGTTCCGCGCTGCCATGTTCGTGCCCTTGGGAGTGCGGGACACGTTCTTGAAGAGCAGCACCGCCATGGTCTTGTACAGCATCAGAATGGTCGTGGACGGCACCGGACGGCTTGTTCTCGACTTGCAGGCCACGCACGAGCATGAGCGCCTTGAGCGCCGCGTCGTACATGCGGTGCGTCTGCTCTTCGCGTCGGGCCCAATACTTCGCCCATGCCAGATCCTTCTGGCTGCGGGCGCAGCATGCTTGCACATGTTGGAGCTGCTGCCAACACGCGACGACCCTTTCGACCGCCATGCGTTCCAACGGGGTGGGAGATGGACCGGCCAGTTCGCGACGTCTTTTTGCTGCCTGACGCTTGACGGCTGTGCCGGCCAGCCACTCGCCGTCCGTGGCGAACTCCACGAACGCCGTCTCCGCAACACGGGCCAGTTCGCCGAACTGTTCCCACAGAAACTCGTTGGAGTTCAAGAACCGCTTCAGTGCCTGCTGGGCTTCACGGTCTCCGCGGTTTGCCCGACGACGAAGTTTCTCAAACGCTTCGGCGGTGGTCATCCGCTTCACGGGCGGCGGCGGCGGCGGCTC
>JAPLNJ010000284.1 GCA_026692885.1 Planctomycetota bacterium
CGTCGCGGTGTTAGGAGTTGGCGGGACTGCTCTCACCGACTTACGTCGGGAGCTTCTCGCGAGCGATCACGACACTGCTACTATTTCGCAACGTTATGATCAAGGTCCCGCGTCAAGCAACATAAAGAGACCAGAAACGCGGGAGGCCAGAAGCACGGGAAGACCCGCGTTTTCTGGCCTCTAAAGCGAGTGAGGCTGGTGGGGCTCGAACCCACGACCTACGGATTAAAAGTCCGTTGCTCTACCAACTGAGCTACAACCCCAAGACGTGATTTCTTCTGCGTATTATTAGGATTTCCAGTTTCCGCTGTTCCTGCCTGTACAACCTTTTGTACAACCGCTATGCTATCAGGACATGCAGCGCCCCGCCGGATTGCGGCCGACGGAGCAGGCCATCACCTAACCCTGGTTGTATGTACAACCGCGTTCCGGAAGGTGAAAACCATGTCCCCAGAGTCTACCCCATCTCACGATCGGCCGAAAGCACCCTCACGCAGCAAGCCTCATCGGGATTTCCCGCTGACTCGGCACCCCCGCGGCTACTGGTGCAAGAAGGTCAAGGGCAAGCTCCACTACTTCGGCAAAATCCAATCCGACCCCAAGGGCGAAGCCGCGTTGGCCGAGTGGTTGCGGGTCAAGGACGAACTGCTTGCCGGGCGAAAGCCGCGCAGCAAGCAAACCGGGGTGACGGTCAAGGATGTGGGTAATTCATTCTTGAACGCCAAACGGCAGGCACTGGAAGCCGGCGAGATAACCGCCCGGACACATGCGGAGTACGTCGCAACCTGCGAACGGGTCGCAACGGCGTTTGACAAGAGCCGGCTTGTCGAGGACCTTGGGGCCGAAGACTTTGAATCCCTTCGGGCCAGCATTGCTAAGACGTGGGGGCCGGTCCGGCTGAGCGGAGAAGTCCAGCGGGTCCGCACCATTTTCAAGTACGCCTACGAAGCCGGCTTGATCGAGAGGCCGGTCCGGTTCGGTCCCAGCTTCAAGAAGCCGAGCAAGCGGGTCCTGCGGGTGGAAAAGGCGAAGCGGCCAGCGAGGATGTTTGAAGTCGGCGAGATTCGCCAATTACTCGCCGCGGCGACCGTGCAGATGAAGGCAATGATCCTGTTGGGCTGCAATGCGGGTTTCGGCAACCACGACGTGGCCGGTTTGCCACTGGCTGCGGTTGATCTAACAACCGGGTGGTTGAGTTTCCCACGGCCGAAGACCGGCATCGCGAGACGTTGTCCATTATGGCCAGAAACCTGCCAGGCGCTGCAGGCCGCCATTGCCAGCCGCCTCACCCCTAAGACGTCCGAAGCGCAGGATCTTGTCTTCGTTACCAGGTGCGGCAAGCAATGGGGCAACGGCTTGAACAGCAACCCGATTTCGAGTGAGTTTCACAAGCTGCTGGTTAGCCTGGGGCTGCACAAGGCCGGGCGAGGGTTCTACTCGCTCCGCCACGTCTTCGAGACGATCGGGGGCCGGTCGAAGGATCAAACGGCTGTAGATCACATCATGGGCCACGTGGACGGCACGATGGCCGGCGCCTACCGCGAGGGCATTGACGATGGCCGGCTGCAGGCCGTGTCCGAGACGGTTCGGAGCTGGTTGTTCGGCGAGACTACCAGCGGCACGACGACCAGCGTGGCCAGCCAGGCGGGCCAACAGCCCCCTGCGGACGATCCCTTCGCTGTTGCCATTGAGCGTTGCCGAAAGGCCATTCAAGACGCGACAGGACCAACCAGGCGAACGCTGGAAAGCGTTTGGCTTCGGGAGCTGCAGCTTGCCGGAGAGGGCGAAGCGGGAGCCATGACGAGGCTGATGGAGGTCTGGGGCGACGGTTCCTGATCTTGCTCGTCAGTGGTGCGACTCGTCGGATAGCCGGGGAGCGTATAATCGTCAAAGACTGGGCTAGATACCGAACAGCGGTTCACGACTGCTTCGCCCGGTTGCTTGCTTGCATCATCGGGAACAACAACGGGGTTGGATCATGCCACGCGAAACACGCCAGACGCGTGCCGCTCTGATAGCGGCAACTCTGTCAGGGCATGCGTCGGGGGATGCTCTGGAGCAGGTAATAGCTCGCCTGAGACAAGGAGGTCTTGGAACGAGCGAGCTACAGCCTGTCTGCTCCTATTTGTGGCCCATCCGGGACAAACTTCTATCCGGGAAGCCCATCGACCGGGATGACGTTCATCGGCTGCGACTCTTGGTGCAGCACCTCCCGCAAATCCGGCAGATTGCTGCGGAGGTTCTGGACTTCAACTCTCCGCCGACCCGTGGTTTGGGTGCCGAACTGCTGAACTACGGATTGTTCATCAAGAATCTTCCCGAAGTAATTCTCGACGCCGGCAAGCAACTGGGCGTGGACATGACCCCCGTGTGCCGCTTCGTGCGAGCGTTGGACAACGAACCAACCGACGAAGAAACCGCCCGCATGATCGTTGACGTCAGAGTGTGTTGGGACCAATGCGAAGCCAGGTTGAGGGGCGCCGCTGATTCTGCGGAAAACCGTGAGCCTTGCGACTTGACCGCGTACCGCCCCGCGCGTGAGCTGTGGCGGGGGCATTTTACGACCTACAAAGCCTTTACGGTTTGGTTGGCCAAACACGGGAAGAACATCCGGCGAGATCCCACAGCCCCCAAGAACCGGCTGCGTTTGCACGCCGGAGAGTTCCTAGCAGCTTGGGACGAATACGAAAGACTAACGCTTGGGGCCGATGGTCCCGCTCTTGATCTTTTCAAAGAGGGAGCCGCCAAACGGCTGGCCGACTTGAGGGCGGAAAAGGATCGTTCAAGGCAGCAAGGGAAGTAACGTCTTACTTCCCTGTTCACTTCCCCAAACTGTACACCGAACCCCGGAAATACCGGGGTTTTTTCGTTTATGTACTTCCACACTCGCACACCATTTTCCTCCATCGAAAAAGATCTGGTCGTCCGAGCACCTGACACCCGGAGGGCCGAGCGATGTCCAAGGCGAACACCCAAAAACGAACAAGTCAAACGGTGGCGAAACTACTAAAGGCCGTCGACCGTGCCGCAAGAGCGCTGGCTGAAGCGCAGCAGGCGGAACGCGAACTTGCAGCGATGAACAATCGCGACATCAAGGGAGCAGGTGCGACAAAGACAGCGGCCGAGCGATGAGTGAGACCCCCGCCTACCTGACCGCGAGCGAATGCGCCGTGTTGCTGCGATGTAGGCAATCCAAGGTGCTGGCGTGGATTCGTGCTGGCGAGTTGCCCGCGGCCGACGTGAGCGAGCACCCGGGCACGGGCAAGGCACGCTGGCGTATTGCTAAGGCCGACCTGGACGCGTTCTTGGCTGGCCGGCGCCCCACGCCACCGGCGACCGCTGGCAGCCGGCGGAAATCGCCGAAGAGGCCAACCGGTTGGGTCGAATACCTCTAGCCCTGTTTCACATACCTCCAAACGCAGGCCGTTGCGTCTGTTTTCGCAACGGCCCCACTACGCCAATTAGGTTCGCTTCCGTCAGGCTGCCAACCGATCAGGAGGCGAGATTTCCGAGAAAGGAACTATCCGTGAGTATACCGTCCGCCAATATCAAGAATAGGCCAACGCAGGTGAAACCGGTCTTGCCTCTGCTCGTGAATCGCCATCGCCTCATCATCCTGACACTGCAACACCTGCAAAAAGCGGATACGACCGCTCGCGTCCGGCAAGCCGTCGAAAGCTCGGCGGAGGCTGTTCGCATTTCCCTCGTCCACCTGCCGGAGGCATCTCGCGAGGAACGGCATCTAGCCCTTGCGTTTGTTGCCTCGCTGAAAGCAGACTGCGTGTACTACGATCGGCAACGCCAGCCCGTAGGAAATGACCTGTTTGACGCCATGCTGGCGATTGTACCGGGGCCTTACGATCCACACGCCCACGAGCAGGTCAAGGTGGCCGTGATCGAGACGGTAGTGCAACTCTATCCTGACACGCTGGCGGACAAGGTCGACCGCATGGCGGCACGCCTCCGTGAGTTGGGCGTCGAGGATATCACGCCTGCCAAACTCATCAAGCAGGCGCGTGCGATCTGCAAACGTGACGGCCTCGATATCCGGGAGGTACGGTCCCAACGCGTCAAAACGGGCACCGATCGTTTCCGGTCGACTCTGCCAGTACGAGTCGACCTGGACGGCGATGTACTGTGGGTCCGGCTGCGGCGGGGCATCCCGTTCTTCCGGCGCGGTCCCGGCCTCGGCTCGACTCGCTGCAGCGCGGAAACGTTTGAATGCGTCCGGGAGGAACTCGAAGCCGCGCCGTCGTCTGCCCCAGACCTGCCGGATTGGTGACCTGCAACATCGGCCGCGTACGTCGAAAGCTGTCGGACTAGGACTGTCGAGAGATCTATCGCAACATTGCGAAATTCCTCAGCATGCCTGCGGAATGGGTATCAGCGGAACCAAGGACCGCTAGAAACGACGACGCCCGCTGTTAAGCGGGCGTCGCAGACGAACCTGTTTAGCTCGTACATCGCCGGTCACGTGTTGTACCGACCGGCGCAACCTAAAGATCGGTCGTAGCGCCGCTGGGATCAACAGCAGCGCCACGCAGTTCAGTTCTACCTGATTAGAAGGCAAACGGAACATGAATAGTGTAGCGTCTTCCCACGGCAAGAACAAGTCAAAGGAGGAAACACCGGTCTTGGTGCTGGCGATAAACGACCGTCGAGTCAAGTTGACAGGCGAAGACCTGCAAAGTGAGGAAACGGTCGATCAAGTCCGGCAAGAGGTCGCAAGCTCGCCAGATACGGTTCGCGTTTCCTTAGCCTACCTCTTGAAGGCGTCCCACGAGGATCGCTTCCGCGCGATCGACTTCCTGGTTTCACTGAACGTGGATTGCACGTTTCATGGCGAACAGAAGCAAGTCCTGGGAGATGATCTCTTCGGAGCTACGCTGCAAATGCTCCGGGCACCGGATGATCTGCAAGCCTACGAGCGAGCCAAACTCGCTGCGATCGAGACGGCCGCCCTGTGTTACCCGGATGCGTTGGACGGTGCGTGCAACCGCATCCTGGGTCGTCTGCGGGAACTCGGGGTCAAAGGGATCAAGTCCTCTGACTTGATGCAACAGGCCCGCGAGATCCTCAAACACATTCGCAAACCGCGGCCCACGGCGGTTGGTGAATCGTGCGAACGACGAGTGTGCGAAGTTTTTCCAGATTCGCCCGCGCCGGCAGAATCGGTCGTACCACCCGGTTGGGAACTTTCAGAAACTGGCATTCGGCGGCTGGGTGACGATGCTGACAACGGCACGATTCCGCTCCCGCTCGTTGTCGTCGGTCGCTGCCTCGATGTCGAGAACGGTACTGAGCTCATGGAGGTCGCGTGGTGCCGAGACGGTCAGTGGACCAGACAAACCGCCGAACGCGTCAGGTTGGCAGCCGCACGAACCATCGTCGACGAACTCGCTCCCTTCGGGGCCCCCGTCACCTCGAACAACGCCCCCTGTGTCGTGCAGTACCTGGCCGATTCCGCGCACGTCAATTCCACTGTCCTCCCCGTGGTTCACGTCACCCACCGACTCGGTTGGCAAGGGGATAATGGAAGTGACGGCTTTTTGTGGGGATCAACGATTATCGTCGGTCCGCCGAGCGAAGCCCTGGAAGGACAGCCAGAACCGCAAGCGGCCAAGGTGATCACTTTTGCTGGCCACGATGAGGGTGACGATCAGATTGCGGCTGGGTTCACGGCGGCAGGCACACTGGATGGCTGGTTGGCCGCTGTCGCGCCGATCGCCGACTTCCCGGTCGCGAAATTCATGTTCTATACCGGTTTCGCACCACCGCTTCTGGACATCTTCGGCGCGGACAATTTTGTGGCAGAGATCGCCGGACCAACAACGGGCGGCAAGACCACAACGCTCCGCGTTGTGGGCAGCGAGTGGGGCTGCCCAGATGAACGTAGACCAAATGCGGTCGTCAAGACATGGACGGGCACCAAAGTCTTTCGGGAACGAGTACCTTCGGTCGTCCATAGCCTGCCCACCATTTTCGACGAAACAAAACACGTCGAGCAACCTGAAGATGTGGCGAAAATGATCTACCTTGTCGCCCAGGGGGTCGGGAAGGGCCGGGGCACGACGAAAGGCATCGCTCGGCAGGCCACGTTCCGGACGATCTTGTTCAGCAGCGGCGAGCAGACTTGTACAAGCTTCACCAAGGACGGCGGCACGCAAGTGCGAGCGATGACGCTGTGGGGCTCGCCGTTTGGCGAGATCAGTCCCGATGTCGGCAAGATAGTCAGCGAGATCAATCTCGCCGTGCTCAGCAACTACGGACATGCCGGCCCCATCTTTGTGCAGTTCCTTCTCGATAACCGTGCGCAGTGGGACGATTGGCGAAGCGTATACCGGGATTTGGTCCGCGACTACGAGCACTTCAGCGAAGGTAACCCGTACGCTCGGCGCCAAGCACCGATGTTGGCGACTATCCACATGGCGTCGTGGCTGGTTCATCAGGCTATCGAACTGCCCTGGGACGCGGGGGACCCGATCGAGCCGGTGTGGGACCAGATCGCCAGGGAGACGAGCGATGCAGATCGCGCCGGCGCCGCACTCCGGCATGTCATGGGGTGGGCTGCCTCGAACCAAAATGCGTTCTACTGCCAGAAACATTACCGAAGGCAACCCAACCAGGGCTGGGCCGGACGCTGGGATTATCGGCACGAGGTGCAGGGCGAGATCCAGGAGTCAAATTGGGAGTGGATCGGTTTTTCCCGCGGCGTCCTCACGCAGGTTCTTTGCGACGGCGGGTTCGACGCCGAGTCGATGACTCGCACTTGGTTCGACCGCGGCTGGCTCAAGGTCACTGAGGAAGCATCTGGTAAATGTCGCCGCGAGTACAAGACCCGGATCGGCAACACAAGTAGCTGGGTGGTGGCGATTCGTCGAACTGCGATTGAGGAACTCGATGCCGAGTAGCGTGGTCTGCGGCCTGCGGGGGAACAGGGGGAACAAAGTGGGAACACGGAAAACGGCAGGAAAACCAATAATTCATGAGTATCTGCGCTCTCATTTCAGTTCTGTTCCCCCGTTCCCACTGGTAGGTAGGCTTCTAGGGCGATTTTCCTCCCACCAGTCTTGTGACCACTCGGGGGTGGAGTGGTGGAGAAATCCGTCCAGGAGGATCAGGCGTATCGGCGGGGAACGGGGGAACAGACATCCGAAAACCGCTTTCCGCACAGTGTTTTACGGCTCCGAACGCGTTCCCCCAGCGTGGGAACGGGAACATTTAGAAAGGAAACAAGATGAACGCTCGTCCGCTTCGGCACCGATCGATCGTAGCCTGCTGTCCTCGCCCGCGTTGGGACGATGTGCACTACGCGGCACGAGCCTATCAGGCTGCCGGCTATTCACTCATCCCGATCGCGGCGGATGGAAGCAAGAGGCCTGTCGCGAAACTGCTGCCCGATTGGAAGTGGACGGAGTTTCAGACGCGTCTGCCAACGCTCGAAGAAATCGACTACTGGTTTCACGGCTGTCGTGGTGATTATGGAATCGGCATCATCGGCGGACACGCCAGTGGCGGCCTGGAAGTCATCGACGTGGATGATCTTGAGTGGCTTGGTGCCTTCCGGCAGAACGTGGAGATGCTGGCGCCAGGGCTTTGGCCCAAACTGATAAAGGTGCGATCACCCCGCCCGGGAATGCATCTGTACTACCGCTGTGATATCTACTCCAGGAGCGGATCACTGGCCCGCGCCCTGATCCTCAACAAGGAAACGGGCAAGCTAGAGCCCAAGCCGTTCATCGAGATCAAGGGTCAGGGAGGAGTTGGCCTGTCTCCGCCATCTCCCTGCGGCTGCCATCACACCGGACGCCCCTACGTGTTCGAGGACGATGCCGACTTAACTATGATCGCCCGCATCACTCCGAAAGAACGCGATGCTCTGCTGGTGGCAGCTCGTAGCCTGAACCAGTGGGAGCGGGAGAAGAAACATCCAAGGAAGCGGGAGGTTCGTGTGCCCGCCTACGGCGCCGACAGGCCTGGCGACGATTTCAACAATCGGGCCACGTGGGCGGAGATACTGGAACCTCACGGATGGGCGTTCGTTCACGAAGACGGTTTTGACGTGTGCCACTGGCGGCGTCCTGGGAAAAACGTTGGGACGAGCGCCACGACCAACTATAGCGGCGAAGATCGTTTGTACGTCTTTAGCACCTCCGCTGCTCCGTTCGACGAAGATCACTCGTACTCGAAATTCGAGGCGTACACGTGGCTGGAGCACGACGGTGATTTCTCCGCCGCCGCGAGGGATCTGGCGAGCCGTGGCTTCGGTGGCAAACGCAACCGGAGCCAACATCCGGCGCCACATCCGCACGATCGCTACTCGCAGGCGTCACTTCGTTCCACGAACGTCACCGTTGATCGGTACCGGCGCTGAATCCGGCAGGTAGAAGACCCAGTGACTGACGTCAGCCTGCGAAAACGAAGTACCCCTTTAACCTTTTAGCTTTCGACATAGGAGAACGATCGACCAGCATGGCGGGCGGTGCTGCTTGGACTCTACCTGCCGACGTCGTCCGCCAAAGGGTCGGCTGGGAAACTCCGTGCCTAACGTGGGCCTGGAGTACAAATTGCCCTTTTGATGTAGGAGATCTCGAAATGGATGCTGAACTGAGCCTTCGCAAGTTCCTCGGACTGGACAAGAGGACGAGCGCGGACGGTAAGCCCGGACAGGGCGGAAAGCCCACGCCACGCGTCGTTGCTGCCACGGGCCCGCGACGATGCAAGCTGCCGCCTGGGACCCTGCTGAGCAAATTGCCGACCACGCACCAGGCGTTAGACTGGCTCCGTGGGCAGGGCTTCGACCCCAAGGTCATCTTCGACCGCTGGGGACCGTACTATGCTGACCACAACGCCGCGGTTGACCCGCTGTTCACGGACGCCCGTGTTGTTGTCCCGATCCATTCAATCGAATTAGGCCCGATCGGCGAAAAGGTCGCGTGTCTGGCGGGCTGGGAAGCCATGTCGATCGCCGGGAAGGACCGTTGGATGGGCCGGGCATCGGAGCCGGTGTGTTCCAAGGACGTAGGCAAGGGCAGCTTGCTCTACGGTTTGCACCATGCGATGGGGACTCGTGGGCCGGTCGTTGTCGTCCAGAAGATTACCGACGCTTGGCGTGTTGGGTCAAGTGTGGTTGCGTTTCGGCTTCAGCGCATTTCGCACATCCAGACATACCTGCTCGTGCGCAATCTCAGGAATCGCCCCCTCGTCGTGCTCCTCGATTCTGAATGGGATTCCGCGAAAGTCGCCGATACGATCCGCTCGTTTCGTCAGAGGGAGTGTGATCCCGCTCCGGTAGTTGAGGCACACCTGCCGGGGAATTGCGCGACCCTGGCTGGATGTACGACGGAGCAGGCCCGGCAGGCCGTGCGGACGGCACTGAAGGGGATGGCTGCAGGTGGCAAGGGATCTGATTGTTGACTTCGTTCCACGTGTCGGACAGCGGGCTGGGCGTTCCACACCCGTCTTGTGCGAACAAATTTCCGTTCTTCACGAAAGGAAAAACAGATGAGAGACCACACCTACAGCATGAATAGCGACATCCAGCCGACGCCAAGACTAGCCAGGATAGGATTGGCCGAGTTCGGCATCGATGTCGGCACCAAGTGCAGCCACGGCTGCACGTACTGCACCAACAACGCAATGCGTGATACTCACTGTCACGAGTCTTTCCGGCAGGCCGGCGAGGACCCCTTCGGTACTGAATTCAGCATCGTCGATCCCGACATGGCGAGCAAGGTCTCATACCGCGCAAAGAAATCCCGTAATCGCGGCCTTGTGCAACTCTGCAACTCGTCGGATGCATGGGCACCGGAGGCTCGGAAGCACAATCTCGGACGCCGTTGCTTGGAAGCGCTCCTGGCTGAGCCGGGGTGGACAGTCAGGGTGCTCACCAAGAACGCCGCGGTCGCTGAGGATTTCGACTTGATCCTCAAGCACCGGGAGCGTGTGCTCGTGGGCCTGAGCCTCACTGGCACACCGGACAAGGAAGAGGTCTTGTCGGTGGTGGAGCCCCTCGCCTCACCGCTCTCCGAACGGTTCGCTGTGTTGGAAAAGGCCCGCCGGATGGGGTTGCGCACGTACGGGATGCTGTGCCCGCTCTTGCCGGGGATCGCCGATGACCTGTTTCAGATCGATTATCTGGTGCGTTTTCTCGCCTACTGCAGAGTCGAGGAAGTGTTCGCGGAGGGGGTCAGCCCTCGCGGCCATAGTCTAAAACGGACCAGCGAGGCGCTGCGGGCTGCCGGGTTCCATGCCGAAGCCGATGCGGTCTTGGGGATTCGGAGTTGGGACCAGCGGTCACGCTACCTGAACCAACTGCTTGTGAATCTCCAGCAATCGGTGCGACGGCACATGTGGTCGATCGACATGCTGAAGTTCCCTCTATTCCACTTCTCTCGATACGGGGGTGAGGATGCGCGCATCCGCGAGACCGATCAGGGCGTGGTCTGGTTGTAGACTCAGGTCGTTCGACAGCCGCCCTGGCTTGCACAGGGCGGCTGAGGCTTGTGTTGTCGGCGCTGGGATGCCAAGGGGACCTGATCATCAAACTGCACGAGTGCTGGAGGGTATCCTCGGCTGTCGGCTGATCGCGCGACCTTGGCACTCCCCGACGTGCACGCCAAACGCCTCGTACTGCGCCAGACACAACACTGTGTTTCAGGGTTTGGCTGCCGACGGCGCAAAGTTGGGATTGTGGCGTCTTTGGCGTGCCGGATTTCGGATTGTCAACTTCATTCACGACGAGGTTCTGATCGAGGTGCCTGCAGGATCGAATCTGGCGCATCAAGCCGAAATCGTCCGGTACCTCATGGTCAAGGGAATGAGGGAAGTGGTGCCGGATATCCTGGTGGATGTCGAGTATGCGGTCAGCGAGCGGTGGTTCAAAAAGGCAAAAGTGACTCTGGATCGAGACGGCAAGTTAACGACGTGGCAGCCGGCCGAGGGATGATGCATGGCTGACATCGCGTTTCGTACGTCCCTGCTCGGACAACCGAACAGGGCACCACCACGTCTTCACCGAGCCAAGCATCGGAGGCGTCACGTAGGTTTACCGGTAGACATGGGCAACGTCGGGTCCTGGGATGCTCGACGCCGACGTCCCATGCGCAGCCTACTCGCTGCGACGACGGATTATCCCCCGTCGCCCAATCCGTCCCACCTACCTTTCTTCTTCGGCTTGGGGAGTTTCGCATCAAGCGATCCCATCGCTTTTTCCACCTTCCGCAGAGCATCCTGCAGTTCAGGTTGTAGGTCCGACAGCCTCACCTGCAATGTTGGATCATCTTCGTCGGATAGCCGCCGGAACCAGCGACGCCAAACGGTCGTCGTGTTCTGGATCTGAAGCAAAACTCCAGCTCGGTCTTCGGGGATGTACGCTTTGCGTCCACCTTTCCGATGACGCCCGAACTGTCGGATTCGCTCGGCCACCGTACGTGAACCTTTCCATCCTTTGCGTATCATCATCCGCTGGAACTGGCGTCGCTTTTCCCTGTCGCAGATCGTAACCAGATAACTCACCTGAGTCAGAGTCACCACGCGGTTGGACTCTTCGCACTGCGCACACAGTTCGTCGAGATCGGAGTCGGTGTACCCCTGCTCGTCATCGGCGAACCTGCGCAGCACGCGGACCACGTGAGTGGGTAGTCTGTAGCGTTCGCAGATCCCTGCCATGGTGTTCTTGTCAGGCTCTGCATCAACACCTGGTTCAGTTTGCGCGGCGGGCTTCGCGCGTCGACCGTACCTGGCAAGGATTTCCGTGCCCACCTGATGGTACTTGCGAAGCTGGTCAATCCCGGCCTGCACTTCCGCTGGGGACGGCGACATGGTTGCGCTCCAAGTGGTGTCGATCAGTTCGGCCACGCCAAATCTGCAGCCGTTGGTCATGCTTCAGGATTTGGTTCAGAGTCTAACGCCTCGCAGCAGATGAATCCAGTTTTAGATGCCATTTTCCGCGGACAGGCAATTTCGTCTGATGCTCCCGACGTGCCGACGATTTGCGGGTGTCCGCAGCGAGGAAAGCCTCTGCCGTTGCTGGGTCAGCGGCGTTGCCATTGACAATATGAAAGCACTTTCAACACAATGTCGTGCAGAAGTAGTCTGTTCGTGGCCTCTCCGGGACACGGGTTTGCAAGTCTGCGTGAACTCCTAGTTTTGTCAGATCCGTTGGAAAGGAATCCAATGCACACACACCCTAGCACCATTGCTCCGCGAATCGCGATCGAAGCTGGAAGCCAGCGAATCGCGGATTTTCTTCGGCGGCAGGCCAATCTGGCACACCTGCTCGTGGTGTGGGACGGCGGCCGCGAAATTGTGCTTCAGGCACTGCCGAACCCAGACGCAGCGTCCGAGATCCTGCGGGAGTCGCACGGCGGCAGCTTGCACCAGAGCCCGGCCGTACGAATACGAGTCCGGTACCTGACCGTTTCAGACGCCTTGATACCCAGATCGAGGCCTGCATCCGTGGGCTGCAGAGGACTGGGACTGAATTCGTGTTCTATTTCAAGATCGGTGACCAAGCTGCACGGATGGAGCATGATGTTCACCGATCACTGCACAGTGTTGGAACGGATCTCGTGGCGTTGCTGGAGCGGGTGAAACGGTCCAAACAGGAATGCGCCGAGACCGTCGCTGATTGGATGTAAACACTAACAATAAGGAGGTGACATTATGCCACAGGGAAGAAACGACTCGAAAAAGCGGAAGCGACAACAGTCGGCAGAAGTCCCTGACCCGATTCATGAGTACTTGCGGCTTGATGCTGAACAAAATCCCCCGCCTCCGCCGCCACCGCCGCCGGCCAGTCCACTCCGGCAGGCACAACTAATCGCGCAGCAGCTTTTTCCGATGCTGATGGCTGCTGCTGTCGATTTCTCCCAACTACAGGCTGAAGGCTTCTTTCGGTACATGGAGTGGATAATCAAGGAGGCAGGCAACCCGAGGGACCCGCTGGAGCAGATACTGCTTGGGCAGACCGCGCTCGCCCATTTTCGCATCGGTGTGCTGCACACGGCTGCAGCCGGGAGCACGGACAAGGACGCAGTCGAGGTCTACGCGAATGCAGCCACCCGGCTCACCGGTGAGCTTCGGCGGCTGATACTTACCTTGGCGGAATATCGCGAGCGGTCAACGACGGCAACTCGCGCGGAAAGTACTGGCGCTCTGATCGGTTATCCTGTAGAGACACCCATGCCGACTTCAGCGCCTGCGGCTGAAGTCAGCAAGGTTGAGACGGTCGACGCAGAAGAGGAAAAAACGCACTGTGGATCAAGCAAACAGGGAAGTAACGCCGACAGCGGTTCCGGCTCAAAGTCGGGTGCCAAATCCAAAACGCGTGGCGGCCGGTCGGAAGAATCACCTGCAACGTGGCCCTCTAACGGCGGCCGGACGCGAATCCCTGCGCCGGTGCGCTCTGCGAGACCGACCTTGGGAAAAAGCCACAGGACCACGGACGCCGGAGGGAAAGGCCAAGGTCGCCCGAAACGGCAGCAAGAGACAGAAAGGCCCGAAGTCCCCGCGGAAGTTGTGGGCGGAGTTGGCTGACGTCGGTGGTTTGGTCCGGATGATGGCAAGCTACCGGAAGTTGGTGGCCGAGTTGTCGGGACGCTAAAGAACGGCCGCATGTCCGGGCGGCAGCAGGGGGAGGCGAGCAGCGGCGCATGCTCGACCAGCGAGTCCTTGGGCTTGGCGCTGAGTGCGAGCCGGTCCCCCTGCTGCCTCAGATCGCGACGATGGGCTGCACTGTGGCAGACTCTCCGGCAGCTGTTGATGCTGCTCCTCAGAATCTACCTTCGGACGACAGCCGTGCGGATCGGTGCTTTGGCTGCACGACAGCTTGAAGGCTCGCGAGCAGGTGACTCTGACTTGCCAAAATCGATACCAAGCATGGATCTCGGTACGAATCATGGTTGCCCAGGAGCCGGAGGACCCGAATATGGCCCGTGACGTGCGATGAGACGCATTGGCATACCGAAGCCACCCCCAAGAGACGTCAAAACGCGAGATCTCGCCTAGCAAGACCCCAGGGCCTTTCTTGGTCACGCTGGACAACGGCGAAGGTCGGTAAGACAGGCAATGTAGTGCATCGTCAATTTCCAGGTGGTGTTTGCCTGCCGAGATAACTCGCACCCAGACGGCCTGCGTTAGAGTGCCGTAACCTGTGAAACGTCGGCCGCGGCATGGTATGCCTCAGGCCCAGTCTGTGCGATGTTCTCGTGCGTCACGATGCTGATCCAGGAGGCCGTGGGGCCGCACAAGCACAGGTCGGCTGCGTGTGCTTCGAGCGTTGGTGATGGATGCCGACGCGGTGTTGCACCGTCCACTCGCAGGAGCACAGGCGACGCGATCTCCGATAACAACTGGTGACGCGACGGCAAGGTTGCCGCCGCAGGGTGGACCGCGTACACTGGCCGCATTCTTCGGCGGGACGGCTGGTGACTTTCCATGACGGTTCGGACATCCATTGAACTCTCGTTTCTGGGCGGTGCCACGGCGATTGGCGCTTCGTGCACGCTGGTCCGGGTCGGCGGCACAACCTTGCTCGTGGACTGCGGCGTACGCTACTCGGGATCGAGCTCGCTGCCGGACTTGTCGGCGCTGGCTGAGACGACGGTCGACGCGGTGCTGGTGACCCATGCCCACATGGACCATTCCGGCGGCCTGCCGGTGATCTCGGAAGCCTGCCGCGGGGCGCCGGTGCTGGCCACGCCGCCCACGATCGATCTGGTGGGTATCTTGTTGCAGGATGCGCTGCGATTGATGACTGGCCCGGAACGGGAGGCGGAGTTGCCGCTCTACAGCGAGCGTCAAGTCGAGCAGTTGCTGGCTGCTCTGGTGCCGGTGAAGTTTCACCAGCCGATGCGCATCAAGGACATCGAAGTCCGCTGGCTGCCGGCCGGGCACATCCTGGGAGCCGCCATGCTCCAGCTCAAGACACCTGCCGGGACGGTCCTGTTCACCGGCGACTACAGCGTCTCGGCCCAACAGACCGTGCCGGCGCTGGGCCGCCCCGATTTCCAGGCGGACTTAGTGATCAGCGAGGCCACGTACGGCGAGCGGTTGCACGAGGATCGGGCGGCCGCCGAAGAACGGCTGCTGGGGCAGATCGGTGAAGTGATCGCGCGGGGCGGGCGCGTGCTGATCCCCGCCTTCGCCGTCGGCCGGGCGCAGGAAGTCCTGCTGATCCTGAAACGCGCCCAACGCAATGGCACGTTGCCCCCGGTACCGGTCTTCGTCGATGGCATGGTCCGTGCAGTCTGCGCCGTCTATGGCAGGCACGAGCCGTACGTGTCGCGCTCGTTGGCCCACGAGATTCGGCGGGCGCCCCATGCCTTCTACACGGACATGATTCAGCCCGTCACGCGGCCTGAGGAGCGGAAGCGGGTGCTGGCGACGAGCCCCTGTATTATCGTCACGTCCAGCGGCATGCTGGCCGGGGGACCTTCGCTGCTATATGCCCAGACACTGATCCAGAACTCGCAAGATGCCATCATCCTGACCGGCTACCAGGACGAGGAATCCCCCGGCCGAGCCTTGCTGGACCTGGCCCCCACCGCAGGCCCCAAGGAACTGCGGCTCGGTCAAGCGACCGTTCCCGTCGCATGCTCGTTCGCCACCTACGGGCTGTCCGCTCACGCCGATCGCATGCAGATGGTTTCCTTTCTGGAAGCCTTGGACCCGCACACCGTGGTGCTGGTTCATGGCGACGAGAATGCCAAGGAGGCGTTGGCCCGCAGTCTCCGCTGCTCGGACGTGGTGGCGGCGCGAGATGGCAACGTCCTGCGACGTGATTACCCCTCGCGTCCCGGGACCGGCGTCAAATCACCGCCGGTGATCCCGACGGCGGCGGACCTGGACATCGACCGGGCTCGCCACCTGCTGGGACCCGCAGGCGGAACACCGGTGCAGGCTGCCGCAGTGGCGGAAGCCTGGTTCGGCCAGGCCGTGGACCGGAGCACCGTGGAACGCTTCTCGCGGGTGCTCGAAGGGATCGGCTTGGTGCGGCGCGACGACGAACGCCGCGACCGACTCTGGGTGCTCGGCCCGCAAGACACGCATCTGTTTCCGGAGGAGGCGGAGTTAGAGGAACAACTCAAGCAGGCCAATCCCAAAGGTCGGTTGCTGGAATTCTGCATGCGTCAACGGATCGATCCGCCGCAGACCGAAACGGAGTCGCAGGGGCCGTTCTACCGGGCCCAGATGTCACTCGGCTATCAGGGTGAAACGCTGGTCAGCGGGCCTCAGCAGGCAGCCTCCAAAAAGGTCGCCGAACAACTGGCGGCCCAAGTCCTGCTGAACTTGGTGTCCGCACGCAGTTCCGCGGCGGACGTGATCCGCGTCCACGAAGAAGATCTGCCTCGTTTGCAGTCCGTCAATCCGAAAGGCCAACTGCTGGAATGGTGCGCGAAACAGAAATGGCCGGCGCCGACGTTTGAACAACAAGCCAGCCCGGAAGGATATCGGGTCCGCACGCTGGTCGGTGCGGAGAGCGAAGCCCGGACCTGCTCCGCCTGGCACTTGGCGGTCACGCTCAAGGCTGCCGAGCAGGCGGCGGCTGAGGCCGTGCTGGAGAGCGTCCGCGGCCAGCCGGCCGGCGGTCAGACGGTGGTCATTGCTGGTCCACCTCAGCAGCCGTCGCCGCCCGGGCCGCCGGGACCAGATCGCAACGCCGCGATGGTCTTGAACGAACTACGACAGGTCGGAGTGCTGGATGCCTCAGGCTACGAGGTCGTTCATGAAGAAGGCCCGAGCCACCAGCCCGTCTTCTCCACGGTCGCGTGGGCAACCACGCCTGATGGGCAGACTTGGCGCGCCAGTCCTGTTCGTGCCTCCTCCAAGAAGGCCGGCCAGCGTTCCGCCGCCGAGAATCTGTTGGAACTGCTTGTGGCACACGGCATCACGGGGCGAGCTGGGGCGTGTTAGGGGAGATCCTGGGTCGAATGCGGGAGGGTAGGTAAACGTAGCTCGGCAGGCACCGTGGACCGTGGTCGTCTTGCTCGGCATGAGCCTCCCCAATAATCCTGCTCAGTTTTGAGCGAGCGAATCGGCCCGACATGAAACGTCGCTAGGTCTATCGTCACGAAGGAAGTGTGATTGGCGATCAGCGGTCCGGCTGGCTGCCTTCCCGGAAGACTGTCTTCTTGCTCCGCTGGGACAGGCTTAACGTGTACGCCGGTGCGCAGGGCTAAGAACGAGCAAATGTCATTTTTAGGCCCTTAACCCGTCGCAAATGTAGATTCGAGGACCTTAGCTTGGCCCAAATGCGCGCGACGGCCACTTAGCCTGCCCTAAATGACGGGTGGGGAGACATTAACGCCGATCTTCCACCGGCGCTCCATTATTCATCTTTCCCTGGTTTTCTCAGGGTTTTTCGATTCGGCCGCAATCAGGGCAAGTCATTCGGGCGGAAAACGGCCTTCTTTTCGCCACCCCACAGTCCGAAGGGTCGTGCGCGTATTGTAGGGGTATGGCGGACGCCCGTACGCGGCGACCACACCGGCGCTGAGCAACGGCGGACTCGCGTGGTCAGCACGGTAGTTGCCACCTGGATCGCCGAACTCAGGACTCGCGAAACGGTCACCGCGGCGCACGGCATCGGCTCGCCCTGGCTCAGGCGTCACGACGCGGGTCGCCTGAGCACGATCCGACGAGTGATGACCGCACGTTGTTCTTAGGCCGGGACATTACAGGTTCGTAGCACCGGCCAGCATGTCCCAAGTTGATCTCGGGGCAGGTTTACGGATCGGGGCGGGACGAGTAGGCTGGGCGTCTGATCAGGCTGGTTGACCTACCTCCGATTCCGTTGCAGCAGTACTGACTGATGAACCCTACGTCCACCTCCTCTTCGTCAATCGGCTCGACATCGTCCAGTCTGATCCAGCGCATCAAGGCCCAGGATGCCGACGCCTGGACTAAGCTGGTGCGGCTCTACGGGCCGCTCGTGGACTTCTGGCTGAGCCGCGAGGGGCTCGATGGGGCTGATGTCGAGGATGTCTTCCAGGACGTGTTTACGACGGTGGCGCGGGGGATCGCGGACTTCCGCAAGGATCGTCCCGGCGATACCTTCCGGGGTTGGCTGCGGACGATCGTACACAGCCGTGCCGTGGATCATTTTCGACGATCACGAGGGCGTCTTCGGGCAGCCGGTGGTTCCGAGTTCCAGCAACGGCTGCAGAACATCGAGGCCCCGGCCGCCAGCGATGGCGATGGCCCCGAAGAAACCCGCCAGATCCAAGATGTGCGATTACGAGCGTTGGAGCTGATCCGATCCCAGTTCGAGCCGCGGACCTGGGAAGCGTTCTGGCGCGTTACCGTCGAGGGCCACACGACTGCCGATGTGGCCCAGGACCAGGGCATCACGCCGTCAGCGGTTCGCTTGGCGAAATCGCGTGTGCTGCGGCGGTTGCGGGAGGAATTGGGTGACCTGGAGCCGTGACTGGAATCTCACAAGACGACAAAGGCGAACGGGGTGGACCAGCCTGGGGCGTGTTGCGGTCCTGCGTTATTTCCAGTGGCAGAAGTGATGCCGGTGCTGGGTTCTGGCACGCGACCGGTACGAGGACACCACCAGACCAGTCATGTTGCCGTTGTTCATGTGGTGCGGAAATGACTAAGCCCGTCCTGGCAAAGGGCACATTGCGATGACACGCAAACCGGACCCAACCCATGAAGTCTGTTATTCCCGCGAGGTGCTGGCGGACTTCGTATTGGGCAAGTTGCCGCCCCAGGACTTGGAGCGGATCGCCGCGCAGGTCGAGAATTGTCCGACCTGCAATGCGGTGCTGCAGACGTTAGACGGCCTGGAAGATTCCGTGGTGAACGATCTGAAAAAGGAGTTGTCGTCGTTCTCCGGTCAGCCAAGCCCGGAGCTTGAACGAAGACTACGGCGAGCGGAGACGCTTGGTCACGAGCTTCAGCGGACGCAGCCAGTGGCAGCCGGCGTCGCAGCGCAACCGCCCATGCACGACGACAACCTGCCCAAGACGTTCGGCCAGTACCAGCTACTGGAACGCATTGGCCAGGGCGGCATGGGCACGGTGTACAAGGCCCATCATACACGGCTCAAACGGCCTGTGGCCATCAAACTGCTGCCCACGGGACGGACCCGTGACCCGCAAGCCGTCGCCCGATTCCAGGGCGAGATGGAAGCCGTTGGCCGATTGGACCATCCCAATTTGGTCCGTGCCCATGATGCTGGGGAAGCGGAAGGGCAGCATTTCCTGGCGATGGAGTATCTGGACGGAATCGACTTAGCTCGGTTGGTCCGCTCGTCGGGGCCGTTGCCGATCACCGATGCCTGCGAGGCCATCCGGCAGGCAGCGATTGGCCTGCAATACGCCCACCACCACGGACTGGTCCATCGGGACGTGAAACCGTCCAACTTGATGCGCACGGCCGGTGGAGTCATCAAGGTCCTGGATTTGGGCTTGGCACGGTTGTCGAGCGATCAGCCGGGGGCGGATCAGATGACCGAGACCGGCCAAGTGCTGGGCACCGGCGACTATATCTCGCCGGAGCAAGGCCAGGATGCAAGGCACGCGGACGCAAGGTCTGACATCTACTCGCTCGGCTGCACGCTGCATTTCCTGCTGGCCGGCCGGGCGCCATTCGCCAGCCCGGAGCACAGTACGTTCGCCAAGAAGGTGGTGGCGCATACGGAGCAGCCGATCCCACCGATCATGGCCATTCGCGGTGACGTCCCCGATGCCCTGGTGATGATCCTGGGGCGGATGACCGCCAAGTTACCCGCCGAGCGGTTCCAGACAGCCGCCGAGGTCGCAGCAGCGCTGGAAACCTGCGTGACGGACAGCGATCCAAAAGGTGTTGCCCCGGAACAGACCACGGGGCCCACGCGGTTCCCGGACGGGAGCGTTCGGCCGCTTCCACGATTCGCTCGCAGGGGCCTGTTACTCGTGGGATTCCTCGTGCTCGTTGCGGTGCTCACTATCCTGGCCCATCGCTACGGCGGACGCGTCGCTTACGCGGTTCGCAACCTGCCCGATCCCACCGAGAACGAGCGGGCAAGCGAAGAGGTCAACGCCGACCTTGGGCAGTTGGTCCAGGAAGTCCAGCACGACCTGGCGGCAATGCAGCGCGAGCGTGAATCCGAGTCCAATCCGACACCGCCGACGCAGCCACCGCAGCAGAACGTCCCTGTGGTCACGGCTGGTGTACGTCAAAGCGACCGATTCGACATCTGGTTGGTCATCGGGCCGTTTCTGTACGACTCGCGTGACGAGGCGTACGACGCGGAGCACGCCATTGAGAAGGAGCCATTCGACGCGAATCGTCGCTTCGACACGACCGAAGGCCAAGTCGGCTGGCGACGATTTGAGGCCGCGCCGGAGGTTGATGGCAAGGTTGTACTGGTTGAGGCTGCCGGCCGGGCGCCGCCAGCGGGTCGGGTCGGGGTCTACTACGCGGTGTGCTGGGCCAAGTTCGCGGGCAGCCACCGCGCCGTAGATCTCCGATTCCGCTCCTCATGCCCGTACAAACTGTGGGTCAACCGCACGTCTGCCAATGGCAGCCCCGGAGAAAGCGGAAACTTCGGAGGCGGGGTCCTGTCACACGGTGGCACAGGCGGCTGGAACGAGCTGTTCTTCAAGTTTGTGGTTTTTGTGGACCGGAAGCCACCGGCAGACTTCCGGCTCCGCTTCCGTCACCCAGAAGACACGTTCGGGCGGCTGATCAACCAACCGCTGCCGTCCATCACAATCGAGTCGCCGCAGGATGGGAGACGTTCGGCAAAGTGAGTGCTGAGGCGTTGGGCTTGCCAGCGCCCAGCGATGGCACGAGCACAGTACCACCATCAATACCACGAACTCCCGCCAGAGTCGCCCTGAGCAGGCTGCTCGCACACCGAGGGCGTGCCGGATTGCCAAGGCCAACCTGATGGTGGCTCATCCACGTGCGACCTCACTTCAGCCATCCGCTCGATCTCGCGCCTGTGCTTGGCTCCTGCACCACCGGTGCGCGACCACGAACTTTACGTTGCCAGAGGCGGGCGCCACTTGATGTGGGGATTTTCATCCGATGCGTCGCCTTCGAGCCGGTTGATAACGTTTCGGTCGCCACAAAGTGGCCTCCGGTTATGGCAAACCGCAGGGCGACTGGTTAGATTTGTGGCTGATGCGGGAGCAGTCGCTCCCGGACCCACACCAACACGTGGAGGACGGCGACAAGAACAACGACATGACACGTAACCGGTTGCCAGCCAAGCCGGCTGGCAACCGACAATCTGAATGACGCGCGAGCGTCAAGAACTGCTTCCTCCGAAACCGCCAACTTGAGCCTTAGGGTTCTTGAACCAAAGAAGCAGCACTTGAGCCGCGCCCCGTCTGGGGCGCTGGCCATGTGCTGTTCTTTGGTGCCCCTTGGCGGGGGCCGGAGGAGCGGTCGTGGTTCAGCGCTCCTTTTTTGCGCCTACTACGCCGCTGCTTGTCGACTCGCTATTGGTCTGCGACGGAACGAGAACTGGCCTGTCTGCAGTCAGTCACCATCGGGAAGGCTCAGTCAAGGGTCACGAAAATGCTGTTGCGGCCCAGCGTTATCTGTAATTGGGACAACGTTAAGACAGCAATCCGATAGGCACGGGAAGCCTGCATGACGACTGCGACCCTGGAAACGCTCCGACAGGACACCGGAAGAATTGAGCCCCGATCTGAATTGGAGTCTACGGCATCGCACCCCGCAACACGCTCCAGAAAGGACTGACGACCATGCCCGACGACACAGACAGACGCGATCATCCGGAGGTTCAACAGGGTGCGACCGCGTCGGACGCCCACGCTTCCAAAGGCCCTGATACCGTCGGGAATGACCGCCGGACCAAGGCACAGGCAGCACTGCGCGGAGCGGCGGTCCACGCAGGTGTCATTGCACGTTACCTGTGGGCTGAGTTTCGAGCGATAGCGGTGGCAACCGCCTTGCAGTCGTGGCGTCTCATCCAGCATGGAATCGCCCTGGCACGCCTGCGTCTCCTCACGGCAGACCGAGATGCGGCCCATCGTAATCTTGGGGCTGCGATGTACCGGCGCGGAGTCGGCGGCACAACCGTGCGAGAAGCCATTGGCGAGCTCGACGAGCAAATCGACAAGCAGACGGCGGCCAAACAATCCGTGTCTAGGCTCATCCGGGACCGAGGCCGGCTTCTCATCCGATTGTCCGAGGCCCCGCTGCCCGATGGCGACTCCCTGGACGGGCCGGAACGAGACCGAGCGCTCGCTTGCCAGCAAGACGTGGAACGACAACGGGGAAGAGTGGAAGCAACTCGGGCGAGTCTGAGGCTGCGAGACACCGCGGAAACCAAACACGTAGTGATGGGATTCGTGGCCATCTTGATGGCGGTCACGTTCGCGGGGTTCGGCATTTTCTCAGTTGCTGTTGTGGGTGAGGTTGTCCTGGCTCGTGGACACAAATCACGTGTAGGTGTCACTACCGTTGATGCAGTTGCTCCCGTGCAAGCTGAACGGACCAGCGGACTGTGGAACCGCCCGAATACGTCGGACTCATCAGGACCATCGCCCACTCCCATTGCCCAGCAGGCTTTGGCTCCAGCGCCGGAGGCACCTGTCATGTCTCCCGGCTTCTGGGACAAGGACCAAGCTGCAGCTGCTCCGGTGAAGCTGCCGCAGCCAAAATACGATCGGCCAGGTCCTCAGAGATCACAGGCAACTCCATTGCCCTCGTCGCGAGAGCGGACTGGGGGCAACCAAGCGAGCAGCGATGAATCGCGTCCCGGCCTGCATCGCGCCGGGTATTCAGAGAATGACTGTCTCATTTGCAGGAACGGGCGTTCGCTTCAAGCTCGTGGCCTGCACAGCGATAAGCGTGAATTTGGATTTTGCGATTCGTGCGGGCGAGCCTACCAGGGGTGGACACGCTTCCTGCAGAACTCTCAGGCTGGCCTGCCTTCCTCCTTCGCGGATCAGCAGTCGGCAGAGCAGTTCAAGGCGATCATGTCGGCTCATTTCCACAGTTACGATGACGAAGGAAGGCGAGGCATGGGCGTGATCTTCCTGCTGGGGAAGTTCGCATCTTCCGAATGGCACGCCCTAACCGGCGCGAACTGAGCGAGAACGTTGGGCCGTGCATGTTCGATGGCTAAGGCGGTGGAGGCTATGTAATGGACTCGAACGATAACGACCATGGGCAAGTCCCTGTTCGTGAAGGGCAGGATCAATCCGTGGTCCGACGGGGAACGACGATTCCTGAACCACGCGCTGCTGAGCAACCAGAGGGAGCGCCGGTCCGCACCTCCGAGCAGGAACGCCGTGCCAAGGTGCGGACAACGCTCACCCGGGTGGCAGTTCGCGCCAGCATCATTGGGCGTTACCTGTGGGCTGAGTTCTGGGCGACAACGGTGGCAACCGCCTCACAGACGTGGCGTCTGGTCTGCTACGGTAGCGAGTTGGCACAACTGGCCTTGTCCAAGAGGTCCCTGCGTCGATCCCAACTCGACCTCGGAGAGAAGTTGTACCAAGTCGGCTCCGGCGATCCAGCCATGCGAGACGCCGTCCGCACACTCGACGACCAAATCAAGACGGCCGTGGAAGCCAAACGTTCAGCATCGAAGTTCGCCACCAAGCGACGTGAGCAGCTGATCCATATTGTTGAATCGTCGACTTCCACCAGCGATGCGTCCCCCGCGGTGCCTGAACGAGAACGGGTACTGACCTGCCAGCGAGACGTGGAACAGAATCGTGGTCGGCTGGAAGAAATGCGATTACGTCTGTGGCCAAGCCGTACCGCGGAGATCACGCGGGTCTGCGTGGGAGGTGGCATGTCCACGATCTTGCTGGTCGCGGCTGTAATGCTTGCCACCGGTCACAACTCTCGCTCCGACTCAAGGATGGACGGCGCGACTGCTGAAGAACTGGCTGATGGGAAGGAAGGACCCGCGGAGTTGACGAACAGCATCGGGATGAAGCTGCGTCTGATCCCGCCCGGTAAGTTCATGATGGGATCGCCAGAGTCCGAGGCGAAGCGCGAAGGCAACGAGACGCAACACCAAGTGCGGATCACCAGGCCGTTCTACCTGGGCGTGTACGAGGTGACACAAGAAGAATACGAGCGGGTAATTGGGAAGAATCCGAGCATTTTCAGGTCCGGCTCAGGGCAGGACACGAGTCGTTTTCCGGTGGAGTCGATCTCCTGGGACGATGCCGTTGAGTTCTGCCGTGAACTTTCATCGCTGCCGGGGGAGCGTTCGGCGGGACGGGTGTATCGCTTGCCGACGGAGGCGGAGTGGGAGTATGCGTGTCGTGCGCGGACGACGACGACGTTTCATTTTGGGTCGGAACTGAACGGCCGGGAGGCGAACTGTGATGGGAATTATCCGTACGGGACAAGCAGCAAGGGGCCGTGCTTGACGCAGCCGACGACAGTAGGCTCCTATGCGCCGAACGGCTTTGGCCTATACGACATGCACGGAAACGTTTGGGAGTGGTGTGCGGACTGGTTCGATGGGAAGTCGTACGGTGCGTCCCCTATGGACGATCCAACGGGGCCGACGACGGGCTCGGAGCGAATACGTCGCGGTGGCAGTTACAGCCTCCCCGCAGCACACTGCCGGTCGGCGTTGCGGTTCTGGGGCTTGCCGGGCAGTCGTGACATGTTTCTAGGCTTTCGTGTGGCCTTGGTTTCAGCGGATGCAGGAGGCGGAGCGATTCAAGCTGTGGAGCCAACACCAAAACCTAAAGCGAAAACTCAGTTGAAATCGCCACCCGCAGCCGAAACTAAGTCTAATGCCCCGCCGTCGGCAATCGCTCCCTTTGACGCCGCCCAGGCGAAGCAGCACCAGCAGGCTTGGGCGTCGCATCTGGACGTACCAGTCGAGATCGTCAATTCGAGCGGGATGAAGCTACGGCTGATGCCCCCCGGTGAGTTCCTGATGGGTTCGCCAGAGGCGGACAGCAAAGTCAGCAGCGACGAGAAGCCACAGCATCGGGTGCAGATCACCAAGCCGTTCTACTTGGATGTGTACGAGGTAACGCAGGCCCAATATCAGAAGGTCATGGGTAGCAACCCCAGTAACTTCAAGGGCGAATCGCTCCCGGTCGAGACTGTCTCGTGGGAAGACGCGGTGGCGTTCTGCAAACGCCTATCGAAGTTGCCCGCGGAGCGCGCGGCGGAGCGCACCTATCGTTTGCCGACGGAGGCCGAGTGGGAGTACGCTTGCCGGGTCGGCAGCACTAGCAAGTTTTCGTTCGGTGATTCCGACGCGGAAGTGGGGAAGTCCGTCTGGTACGACAAGAACTCGGGCAACACGACGCACCCGGTGGGTGGGAAGCAGGCTAATGCCTGGGGGTTGTACGATATGCAGGGCAATGTGTGGGAGTGGTGTTCGGACTGGTATGGTACGTTTAGGGCGGGAACGGCGAGTGATCCGTCGGGGCCCGGGTCGGCCTCGGACCGGGTGTCCCGGGGCGGCAGCTGGCTCGACAACGCCAGGCACTGCCGGTCGGCGAGCCGCTCCATGGGTGGTCCGGCGAACCGGCTCGGGTACCGGGGCTTCCGTGTGGCCTTCAGTTTGGTGGAAGTATCGACGAGCAAACCCAGAAATGGCGATAAGTCGCCGCAGTCCAGAATACCGTCGTCCACCAGTGTTCCATCCCACAATGGAACCCCGGCCGGAAGTTGAACCGGCCACGGTCCAGTGCGTCGAGATACTCCCGGATAACCGCGAACAGCCGGCGGAAATGGACCTCCGTACGGGCAGAGTAGTGGTGGAACTCGATTTTCGGCGTCTTGGTTTTGATCAGGGATCGGATCTCCAGGCCGGCTTCCGTCTGGTCGGACAGTTGCCGGAACAGGTGGCTGTAGCTGGTCAGCTGGATTTCGTGGAAAATCTCCAGCGGCTCACTGCTGTGGGCTGCGGTCTTGAAGTTGGCGATCACGGCGCCGTCCGGGCTGCCGACGATCAGGTCGATGGCGGTTGAAGATCTCCAGTGTTGTGCACGACCTTGCCCATGAACAGGCTTGGTGTGGTCGGCTGGCGCAGACCGACCGGATTTACCGCGTGAGTGTGGTACGTGTGAAATGACTGACCGTGTGCGGCTACGCGTGACCCACAGGAAACGCAGAACGATCGGCGCAACACTACGATGCGAGTGTCACACATCGCGCCGTCAATCCAGCCCGCCTAACTGCCGCAACAGCAGCCGGATTTCTTTTCGCGGGTGTCGTGGTGCAAGATCCCAACGGGCGCTAGGACAAGCACCGTTGCAGGATCTTCTGAAACTCGTTCATGGTGATCGGTTTCGCCAAATAGTCGTTGCAGCCGGCCTGCAGGCATCGCTCCCGATCCCCGGCCATGGCGTAGGCCGTCACGGCCACGATCGGGCCGCGCCAGCCTTGCTGCCGGAGCCGTTGTGTGGCTTCAAAGCCGTTCAGGCGAGGCATCTGCATGTCCATCAGGATCAGAGCGTAGGGCTTGCCCTCAGCCTGGGACCGCTCCGCCAGTTCGCACGCCACTTGACCATCTTCGGCCAGGTCGACATCCAGCTTCCGCTTCTTCAGCAGATGACGAATCACCATCTGGTTGTCGGGCGAGTCCTCTGCGAGGAGCACGCGCCCCTGGAGTTCTCGTGCCGGCTGGACGGCCGGGAGGGATTCTCGCGCGTAAGACAGTTCCGGCAGCGCTGGCGGCAAGCAGACGCCCTCCGGCAAGCCGGTATCGATGGTCAGGCTGAACGTACTGCCACGGCCGATTTCGCTGGTCACCACGATCTCGCCACCCAGGGCCTTGGCCAGGCGTTGGGAGATGGCCAAGCCCAGGCCCGTGCCACCGTAACGACGAGTGTTGCTGCCGTCCACTTGCATAAAGGGCTGGAACAGTTTGCCGAGCTTGTCCGCCGGAATCCCGATGCCCGTATCCGTGACTGCGAACTGTAACCGCGAACCCTCTGCCAAGGCCTGGATCGTTAGGTGGACCTCTCCTTGCTCGGTAAACTTCACGGCATTGCCCAGGAGGTTTACGAGCACCTGGCGCAGACGGGCCGGATCGGTGTGGATGGTTTCGGGCAGCGGAAGCCGGCAGACCCGTTGGAGACCGATGCCCTTCCCGGCGGCCCGCAGCTTCACGACCTCCAACACGTCCTCAATGATCCGTTGGAGCTGACAGGGGGTCTTTTCGATGACCAATCTGTCCGCCTCAATCCGTGATAGATCCAAAATGTCGTTGATCAGTCTCAGGAGGGCATTTCCATTGTTCTGAATCGACTCCACGAATTCGGCTTGCTCGGTATGTGTCAGTTCGGTGTCCGCCAACAAATCGCTGAAGCCTAGAATGGCGGTCATCGGCGTGCGGATTTCATGGCTCATGTTGGCCAGAAACTCGCTCTTGAGGCGGCTGGCCGTTTCGGCCGCAGCTTGGGCCAAGTGCAGTTGCTCCTCGGTCCGCTGGCGCTGAATGCCCAACGCATAGGACTCGGCCAGCCGCCGGACAGCCCCCACGTCCTCGTCGGTGTACTCGCGTCCCGGATTGGCCAGGGCGATTTGACCGACCAACTCATCTCCCAACAAAACCGGGACGGCGAGCAACTGCCGCAGTGGCACATGACCGGGAGGCACGCCCAGCGCGGCTGGGTGCTCCGGGGGCGAGTTCGTGAAGAATCCTTGGCGCGTGTTGAGGGCTGCTCCCCATAGGCCGCGATATGTCCCGTCGCTGCTTCGTGGCATGACAATCGGTCGATTTCCCTGATGACCTTCCGGCAGCATCTCGGTGAAGGTGTGGGCCACGTGCTCACCGGTCGCCGGATCGACAATTGAGACAAAACCGTGCTCGCTGCCCGACAGGAGGAGGGCTTGTTCCAGCACCGCCTGAGCCATCGCGACCAGAGAAGCGGCGGGCGAAATCAACGGTTTGTGCAAGATGGCCAAGGCCGAGGTCACGGCCCCATCCCAACGCACATGTTCCTCCGCCCGTTTCCGCGCGGTGATGTCGCTCAGCGTGACCCGGCAGACAGGCGTCTGGCACTCCCCGTCCTGCCTCACCGTCGCCTCGAGCCTGGCCCAGAACCAGGTGGCATCGTGCCGGGCCATCCGCAATTCGCACACCTGCGGCTGGGCCGTCGCCAACAACTGCCGACGGTGCCGGTAGTAGGTATCCTCGTCTTCGGGGACGATGAAGCGGGACAGCAACTGCTTGACCAACTGACCGCGGGGCATTCCGAGCAGGGTAGCGGCAGTGAGATTCGCCTTCAAGATTAGACCCTGTTCGCTCAGGGTGACATGGCCCACGGGGGCCAGGTCGTACAGGTCGAAATACTCAGCTCGCGAGGTCTGCAGTTCCAGCTGCGCGCGGCGCAACTCCTCGTTCTGCAACTCCAATTCGACCTGATGCACACGCAGTTCATGGAACAGACGCCGCGTCTCGTCGAGCGACATCGTCGCGATGTTCTCCGACGCCTGTGCCGCGTTATTCCGGGTGATCTCTTCGGCCTGCTGGCGCAGCAACTGTCCTGCCGAAGGCGTCGCGGGGGCTGCTTGTTCGAGTCGGTCATCCTGGTCTTGCATGGTGCACCCACACTATTAGATCACTTTTGGCCTTTTCACCCGTTCCGTGGTCGCAATCGCATACACTTGCCCGGCTTCATTCACCAAAGCGGTCGAGGTCATCGAGACATCTAGCACCGTACCGTCTTTACAGATCCGTTGGGTACGATACGGCTCCAGGATTTCCGTCTGGCTCAGCTGATGGACCTTGACCAGAGCTTTCTCACGCTGCTCTTCGGGGATGCGGTCGCGGACGTTCATCACCAGTGCCTCGGCTTCCGTCCAACCATACAGCCTGACCGCTCCCCCGTTCCAGGCCAGGATGCGGCCCTCCAAGTCCTGCAGGGTGATGGCATCGCGTGCATCGCGCACGACCACCGCCAGACGGTGCAACTCATTGGCTTTCCGCAACGCTTCCCGCGTCTGCTTCATCTCCGTGATGTCCACAAAGGTGAGCACCGCGCCCTCGATCACGTTGTCCAGCGTGCGGTAAGGCTGGATGCGCATCATGTACCACTTGCCACTGGTGGTCTGCATTTCCAGCTCTTTGCGAACCAGCGTGTCCAGCACGGCCTGCACGTCTGCCACCAGACGGTCGTAGCCGACCAGATTGGAGACTACATGACCCACAGGTCGCCCCACGTCGCTCAAAATCAGGTTGATGATCTGGGTGGCGGCGGGGGTGAATCGCAGGATGCGCAATTGATGGTCCACGAAGACCGTGGCGATGCCGGTGCCCGCCAGCAGGTTGTTCATGTCGTTGTTGGCCCGCGACAAGTCAGTCAACTTGTTCTGCAATTCGGCGTTGACCGTAGCCAGTTCCTCATTGACCGACTGCATCTCCTCGTTCGAGGACTTCAGCTCTTCGTTGGAAGTCTCCAACTCCTCGTTGGCGGCCTGGAGGTACTCCTCCTTGGCCCGCAACGCGTGCTGGAGCGCGGCGATGCGGGCGCCGGCGTCCCCAGTCTCCGAGCTGTCCGCCCCCACGACAGCTGGCACGGCGGCGGCCAGCTGCGGCACCTGTTCGGGGTTGCTCGGCGGCGATTCCTCCAGAGTGATGAGGTACACGGGCGTCTCCAGAGTTGTTGCGGCGGGGCCTGCCGTCACCGGCCGGACGGTCAGGTTGACCGTCGTGAAATCGCCATTGGTTTTGACGTGCAGGCCCAGGTGACGCACGACCTCTCTGGTCCTCGCCGCATTGTGCAGGGCCGCGGTCAACTCGTGCCGCAAGCCTTCGCGGGCCATCTTCAGGATGTTGCTGACGCCGGGCTCACCAGGGGTCGGTTCCAAGTACATGCCAGTGCGGCCGTGCAGGTAGTGGATGTCGCCCTGCCCGTTGACCAGCGCGCCGGCCGGAGCAACATGCTGCAGGAGCAGCTGTTCGGTCCACTCGCGCAGCGACCGTTTCCCAGAGTTGGCCGTCTTCTCGGCGGTCCGTGGGACCGCCCCATCGGTCGCCGTCATGGGCGGGACAAAGCGACTCAGGGCCGCGTGCGGTGCGTTGGAAATACCCTCTTTGCGCTGATACAGCTTCAACTTACGTTCCACCGTGGCAAACAGATCGTCAAACTCGCCCACGGTCTCCGAGGTACCCAGGAAGAGAAAACCGCCCGGGTTCAGGGCGTAGTGAAACAGGAACATGAGCTTCTTCTGGAAGTCCCCGCCCAGATAGATCAGCAGGTTGCGGCAACTGATGAGATCCAGTTTGGAGAACGGCGGGTCCTTGATCACATTCTGCTCGGAAAACACCAGCATGTCGCGGATGCCTTTGTGGATGCAGTAGGCACTGCCGCCGGGCTCGGCCGCGAAAAAACGCGCCAGCCGTTCCGGCGAAATGTCGGTGGCAATGCTGGCCGGATAGAGGCCGGCCCGGGCCGCGACAATCGCCCGACTGTCAATGTCTGTGGCGAAGACCTGCACCTTGAAACTCTGCTTCAACGTCTCCAGACGCTCCTGCAGCAGGATCGCGAGGGAATAGGCTTCCTCGCCGGTGGAACAGCCCGGCGACCAGACGCGAATCACGGCGCTGGCGGGCTTGCCGGCAAACAGTTTGGGGATGACTTGTTCCTCGACGGTCTGGAAGGCCTGGGGATCGCGGAAGAAATTGGTCACACCGATCAGCAGGTCGTGAAACAAGGCTTCCACCTCCACCGGCGTCTGCTGCAGGTACTTGACGTACCCGTCCAGCGTTGCGATCTGGTGGACGGCCATGCGCCGCTCGATGCGGCGATTGATGGTACTCGACTTGTACTGGGAGAAGTCGTGGCCAGTCTGTGCACGCAGCAGGATGAAGGCTTTCTTCAAAGCATCCTGGGTCTTGGACGCCGGGACAGTGGTGGGCCGGAATGGTTTGCCGAAGGCATGGGTCGCATAGGCGATCAGCTGGGCCGGCATCTCGGCTGGCGGTAGCTCGAAGTCCACCAGGCCGGTGGCGAGAGCGCTACGCGGCATGCCGTCGTATTCGGTGGAGGCGGGGTTCTGGGCCATGACCATGCCGCCCTCACCCTTGATGGCCCGCACGCCAAGCGTGCCGTCACTGCCGGTGCCTGAAAGCACAATGCCGACGGCCCGTTCATGCTGATCTTGGGCCAGGGAGCGGAAGAAGAAGTCGATCGGGAGTCGCTGCCCACGGGGTGCAGATGGTTCCAGCAGTTGGAGCGTGCCATTCAGAAAGGCCATGTCGCGGTTGGGCGGGATGATGTAGGTGCAGTTGGGTTGCACCACCATCCCGTCCTCGACCTCGAAGACCTGCATGCGGGTGTAGCGTCGGATGAGGTCGGTCAGGATGCTCTTGTGGTCCGGGGCCAGATGCTGCACCAGGACAAAGGCCATGCCGGGATCGGTGTCAGCAGGTAGGCCGGAGAAGAATGCCTCGAAGGCCGCCAGCCCACCTGCCGACGCGCCGATACCGACAATCGGAAAGACTTGCTCCGGAGCTACGTCCTGGGGGGGTGTAGTTAGTGCATCAAGTGGGGCCTCTGCCGGAATCTGAGACACGCTCGCCGGCTCGGCGGGTGGTGCCTGGGGTTGTTCGTTCTCGTTCATCGTTTCCACCCTCGCAACGCGGTTCAACCGCAACAAGAATCGCGGTCGGCCAAAAAGGGACGTGTCGTTTCCGTATCCTTGGATTGTAACCGTTTGTCCGCTGTCAAGCGCCTAGGCGAGAGAATCCGTCCCGGTACGGGACGCCGCAGAGACTGAGGTGAGGCGATGCACCTGCCCCGCCCGCTCATATGGGATTCCACTCTGCGGGTTGTTTTCCCCGTTCCGAGTCGTAGAATTACCCCAGTCCGAAGATGCTGTAAGGAATTTGAAAGCGTCTCGGCGCGGGAACCTTGAACTCGTCGGATGACTAGATGAAGGGTAACCCGTTCGTGCCGGGGGGGCCCGTCGAAGAGTAAACCGACGTGGTTGAATGCCTTCGGGTGTTTGGCCACGTCGGTTCTTTTTGAGCTTGGCGGCGCGATCGCAGTCGCAACCAGCAGGGACGAACCTCATGGACAAGATGGACAAGTCCGACCGAACCATGGCGCAGCAGGTTGCCGTCGCAGCCAGTGATTTTCAGCAGCAATCGACGGGGGTTACGCCCAAAGCGGTGACCGCGGTCCTCAGTGAGGACACGCTGGTGGTCACGCTGCGCGGGGCTTTGTCGCCAGCCGAGAAAGCCCTCACCCAGCGAAACCCGGCCGGCGCATCGCAAATGCAGGAGTACCACCGACAGTTGTTCGCCGATGCCTGTCAACCGCTCCGACAGGAAATCCAGAGAATCGTCGGGGTGGAGGTACGCGAAGCAACTGCCGAAGTCGCAACGACCGGAACAATAGTCCAGGTATTTCTACTCGCCCACGGCGTCTCGGCGGAGATCTGGAACGGGCAGTACGTGCAGGACAACGGACGGACGCGGAAATCGTGATGCACGCCCCCAACGAGAAGTTCGGCGACGCCATCGACTTAACGCTCAAAGACACCGACTTGCTGGTGCAGAACGCTGTGTTCCGGTCGCGACCGGGTGTGGGCTTGTTGCTCAGTTCGACCGCACTGCGTCGTAACGTCGTGTCACCTGGTGTTGATCACGCTGGGCGCGGAGGTCTTTTGCCGACGTAGGCCACTGCCATCATCGAACCCGTCGGGGCGGCTAACTTACCGCGGCTCGGGGCAATTTGGGTGACGCCCCATCTGTTGCACCGGGTGCGACCTTGACCACCAACGCCGTGACATCATCGATGATCTTCGCGGGGAGGGCAAAATCGCAAACGGCTCGGCACAGTCGTTCGACGATTTCACGGGCGGTGCAGTGGCGGTTGGCGAGCAGCGTCTGTAACGCGCGGGCCGCGCCGAAGGGTTCCCCTTGCTGGGAGCAAGTCTCGAGGATTCCGTCGGTCATAAGCAACAGCGTATCGCCGGGTTCCAGAGTGACAGGAATCCCTGTCGGAAACTCGGCGTCGGCAGACACCGCCAGTGGCAGAGCCGTGCTTTCCAGGCACGCCTTCACCCCGCCGTCCCGGCCGATGAGGTAGCCGGCGGGATGCCCGGCGTTAGCGTAGACGAGGGTGCGACTGCTGAGATCGAGGCGAGCCAAGAGCAAGGTCACGAAGTGCTCATCGGTTTCCTTTGCCAGGAAGCAGTTGGCCCGCGTCAGGATCTCGCCGACCTCCTGGTGGGTCTCGGCCAGCAACCGCAGCAAGGTGCAGGTCGACGCCATCAGCAACGCAGAACTCAGGTCGTGTCCACTGACATCGGCGACCACCAAGCCAATCGCTTGATCGGTCATGGCCAGATAGTCGAAGTAGTCGCCCGCAGTGAATTCGGCCGGATGCACGGCGCCGAAGATATCCAGTCCCGGCAAGTGCGGTACCGTCTGCGGTAGAAGTCTCGCCTGCGTCCGTCGCGCAGCGAGTAAATTGGCTTCGTCTTCCCGAAAGGCCTGCTCCGCCCGTTTCTGCTCCGTGACGTCTTCCACCAACCCGTCGTAGCCCACCAAACGGCCAGTGTCGTCGCGATAATGGATGATCTTGTCACGCATCCAGCGAATCGTACTGTCGCGATGAATGATCCGGTGTTCCAGGGCCAGCAGTTCCTCGCCGCCCAGGATACAGGCCACGTACTGCTGTACGCGTTCTCGGTCCTCGTGATGCACCATTCGGAACCATAGGTACGGATCGGCGCCGTAATCTTCGGGCGTGTAGCCGGTGGCCAGCTCGCAACCTGCACTATGGGCGGTCGACACCGGCACACCATCGACCAACTGGACCGAGTAGGTGTAGGTCGTCACTGCCGACAACAGCTGATGGTAGCGCCGCTCGTTTTCTCGCAGCGTCTCTTCCTCAATCCGTTGGCGTGCCACGCGAGCCGACGCACACCGCAGTACCTGAATGAGCCGTTGCGGTTCGAGCCGACGTTTGGCCACGCCTGCCTCCGCACCCGCTCGCATCGCTTCTGGTAGAACCCCGGCGTCGTCGCTCTCGATCAACGCCACGATTGGGACGTCAGGGCAGCGCCGGTGCAACTGATACACCACATCAAGCCCGCGGCCGTCTCTGCGTCGCAGGTCGACCAGGATGGCGTCGAAGACCTCCTTGCCGAATCGCCGCAGCCCGCCGGCTAGAGTCTCCTCGCACTGCAAGTGAAATTGGTGGTGCTCGACGTCCGCCAAGGTCGCGCAGAACCGACGCGCGAACTCAGTGTCGTCCTCGATCAGCAACACGCGAAGGAGCGGGTTATCCATGTGCTCCGTATTCAGCGCCGGCAAAACGCATCAGGGAGTCCCAAGTTGCCACTGGAAGGGAACCCGGGTGTGCGCAGCTGTTCGGCCTGGACCCTACTGCCATGCACATCTTTGACTTGGCTTGGGTGAGGTGGTGTCTCGGACACTCGCGTCGGTCTGACGCCTGTGGTGCATTGTCCCACTTCGACGGAAGGATGCAACACAAAGTTTGGGGGAATGCGGGGAACATCTCCGGCTCCGCGGTGGAGTAAGCCGATACCCGGTGTTCAATTCCGTCGCTACCAGGCATTGCTCCATCGCCGCAACCTGTGCCCGCGTTCCTGCCAAGCATTTGAAGATCTGCTATGTACCCAACGTTTCCATCACCATCTCGCCAACCTTCAAGGTGTCGCGCAGCTCCATGGCTCCGATCCTCGCGGCTGCCGTCCCAACGCAAATTTCCGTAGGGACCGGCGCGACATCATGATCCTCGGCAGCGTCAACGTCCGATGGAAATCTGCCGCATTGCAGTCGATTCCCTCGATCAGAGCGGCCGAGTTCGGGGGGGGGGGCGCAGGAGACGACCTTGCCCCCGCAGCCGCCGGTGAAGGTGTCCGATACCTAAAAAAAGGCACCCCGGCCACCAACTGGACTCAGACCAGCTACGCAGCGAAGGACGCTTAACAGCTTCCATGTCGGCATCGGCCGATCTTCAGTCCGCACTCCCACCCACGCCGAGGCGCGAATGCGCCCCGACGTGAACGGGCCGGTATGGAGGCATTGGATCAGCCTCCCCACTCTTGGCACTGACTCCTGGCGAAGTCGCACATCCCACAGTGGAACCCCGGCCGGAAGTTGAACTGAGCACGGTCCAGTGCGTCGAGATACTCCCGGATAACCGCGAACAGCCGGCGGAAATGGACATCCCTGCGGGCAGAGTAGTGGTGGAACTCAGTTTTCGGCGTCTTGGTTTTGATCAGGGATCTGATCTCCAGACCGCCCTCATCTCTGCCGGTCGCCTGCCGAAACAAGTACGCGTAACTCGACAGCTGGATCTCGTGCGTGATCTCGAACGGTGTCGTTGACTTCGCGGACGTTTTGAAGTCGCAGATCCGCGGGCCCTGGTCCTCATCCAGGATCAGATCGACCACACCGAGCAACGGGATGCCGAGCTCCTCGCCGGTCACCGGATCGACAAGCGGGGTCTCCAGCGACGTCTCGACTGCGATCGGCCTGAGTTCCTGGTCACCGACGTGCTGCAGGTAAGCCTGTACCAGCCCGGCTGCCTGCTGTTTGAACTGCTGACTTTCGTCAGCCGATCCAAACTGCAGGTTCTCAGCTGCAACGGCTTCGTCCCAGCTGTCGGTGACACGTTGGATAACGGCGCTCGCGTCCAGGGCGATGCCGAGCTGTCGATGGCGATAATGCGTCTCAAGCCCATCATGGACCCGTGTCCCGATGAACAGAGCCGGTGTCGTCGGAGACTTGATGCCGTCGATGTAACGTGCCTTGAACGCGAGGGGACACCGCAGCCATAGGTTGAGGCGACTGGGGCTGATGTAGTCCCAGACGCCGTTG
>JAPLNJ010000285.1 GCA_026692885.1 Planctomycetota bacterium
CGTATTTACCGACGGTGTTCAGGTAGCCGCCGTTGGCCTGATGGACGAATAGGCTAAGTGCCCCACCGTTGTCGATGGTGACGTTGCCGGCGGCGTCAACGCTTAGCGATGCCTTCCATGCCGTTTCCCAGCCCAGCCCGAAAATTTCAGACGTGTAGCGGCCGGCGATGGACGACACAAACGTCCGGTCGATGGCCAACGACAGATTGCCGGGCGTCGGCAGCGAGGCATCCACGGTGGAAGAGATTGTTGTCGTCGGGAAATCGGCGTCGGCCTGCGCGATCAGGAACGACCAGAGCCGATTGATGTTCCCGAGCTCGGCTGGCGATTCGCCGAGATTGCCCAGATAGGTGGCCGCCTGGGACAGGGCGGCGTTATACGAATCCGTGGTCGTGCCGATCGCGGCCCTCAGGTTGTTGAACACAACATTCCAGGCCAGGGTTGGGATGCTCGGCGGCTTGATGGCAGATAGCTGGGAAGCCCAATCGATCGTTTGGCCTGGCTGGATTTGCGTGACCGTCACCGGGATGGTGTCGCCATCAACGGCGTCGTTTGACGCAAGAGTCACGGTTAGCTGTCCACTCTGACCCGGCCGCAAAATGCCCGCGGGCCCGCTCGGAGCGACGCCCAGGAACTGGATTGATGAAACGTAGTTGTTCGGGTCATCCGGCGCGCTGAAGAGTACGTGGGCATTCGTGGAATCGACTTCCAGCAACGGGGCGACGATATCGTTGCTGTTCGGGTTTGAGTATGTGATGACGATGGTGGCCGTCCGCCCAGAACGAACGAACTGCGGCGTGATGAGCGCGGCGCTGGGCAGTGCCGGTCCCCCTCCGACAAGCGGCGCCCTGACCTCGAAAGGGCTGGACGCTGTTGCCGACTGAGTGCCCTGCTGGACCATCACCGTGTAGAAGCCCGGCGCCGCCCCGAACAAATCGAACGTGGCGTAAATCTTGCTCGCACTGACGTAATTGACGGCGGTGGCGTTCAGAATTGTGACGCCCAGGGTAAGGCTGGCGGTCACGTCCGGCGCAAAGTTGGTCCCGTCGATTTCGATCGTGGCGCCGGCGGCGTTGCTGCCCGCATACGACGAGATCGCGGTCACCGTCAGGCCGCTCGATTGAGTGGCGGTGAGAGTATAGCCCGCGGTCGCGGCGTCGCCCGAAACGCTATGGGCGAGCACATAGTAGGTTCCCTCGCCAATCACCTGCGGCACGGTGACCGTTTGATTCGGCTGGTTGGGAACATTCGCCGCCTGCTGGTACCTGTAAAGTGTGGGAAGGAAACCCTGACCCACGTACAGAGCCGTAAATCCCGACCCGGCGCTGCTGGTAAGCGCGATTTGGAGCGCGCCGCCGGCCGGAACGGTCACCTGATAATAGTGATCCTGATTCGCCGCGGTGAAGGTGTCGTGCAGAGGCGTGCCAAGCGTGAGGACAGGCACGGAGACCTGGACCTGGCCCGTCGTTGCGATTTCCGTATTGTTGACGCGGTTGGGGTCGGCCACCTGATAGAGGCTGTCGGCCTGCACGAGGACGTAATAGAAACCGGGCGGGACGGCGGGCAACTTGCCGGCCCAGGTTCCGACGTACGAATCGCCCGCCGCCAGTCCGCCCGAATGTCTCACGGCGCCGATCAGGATTGAGTTGCCGGTAATCGTCGGCGTGGTCGAGAGATAGACGCTGTCCTGCCAATTGCCCGTCGCGGTCTGGCTGCCGGGATTGTTGACGGTCCAGTTCACGGAGACCTGCTGCCCGGTGACAGCCGTGGTGGGGGCGCTGACGTTGTTGAGTTGCAGGTCGACGGCGTTGGTCGAACCATCGATCAGGTCCAGGCGGGTGGCGCCAAGCGATTGCGTGAAGAACGGATTGAGTCCCGTGAGCGACGTGAAGTTGCCGGACACGCTTGCGAACGACATCACCGGGAAATCCTGCCCCGAACTCGGCCCGAAACTGTTGACGAGCGTGAGATTGAAGGCGCCGGCCAGGGCGGCGTCTTGCGCTACGGCGATGCGGCCGAATTGTCCGCTGCCGGGCGTGCCGCCGATCTGCTCGTTGACGGTGCCCGTCTGCGTGAAATTGCCGGCGACGTACAGGGTGCTGCCGAGGCCACTGGTCAGGGTGCCGGAGTTGGCGAAATCGCCCGCGGTCGTGAAGATGGCTCCGCCCATGAGGCTGAAACTGCCGCTGTTGGAGGCCAGGCCGGCCAAGCCCCTCAACGTGGCCCCGGCGCCGCTCACGCCGATGTCAGACTGGTTGCTAATGATGTTGGTTCCATTGGGGAATTTCAGGGTCGCCCCGTTCACGGCGTTCCAGGTTCCGCCGCTAAGGGTGCTGCCAGAAATCTGGCTAATGCTTTGGGCATCTAGGAACAGCGTGCCGGAGTCGGACTCAATCGTGCCGGTGTTGGTGATGGCCCCCGCGATAAACAGGTCCGACGTACCGCTGCCGGCGGTCTTGCGAATGGTGCCGGCGTTTTCGATCGTAGTTTTCCCGCCGTCGTAGAGGTCGATACCGGAATCGGACGCAAGCAGATAAGAGGCCCCCGCCTCAATCTTCAACGTCGTGTAAAAGGCACCGCTGCTTGCCAGCCCGAGGTTCCCTGTTCCGGTTTGGAGGATCGTGCCGTAGTTGTCAAGGGTGCCGTAATCAGTAAAGAGCTTGTCCAGGCTGCCGACCAGGTTGAGGGTCCCGAGGTTGGTCAGGTTCCCCTGCGCGCCGCTAATGAAACCTCCGGTCCACTGAAGCATGGTGCCGGGAAAATTCAGGGTCAGCCCTCCAATTCCGATGTAAAGGCACGACACACTGAGTTGCACCGTGCCGAGTCCGGTGCCGGCCCAGGTGCCGGAAAGGAACGGGGAGTCGCTCACGGACACCGCCGCTCCCTGGCTGACGTTCCAGGTGGTGGTGCCGGTGAACGTCCCTCCGTAGATGTTGACACTCGCGCCAGCGGCGAGGTTGAAGGTGCATTCGCTGAAAGTTCCCCCATAGATCGTAATGCTCGCGCCGGCGTCGAGGTTGAAGGTGGCCCCGAACGTCCCGCCCGTCACGGTTAGCCGTGCGTCTGGGGAGAGGTGGTAGGTGGTCCCGGTAGAGATGCCCCTTCTAATGGTGACGCTGGCGCCTGAGCTGATGTTGACGGTGCCCCCCGCCAAGTTGATCTGGCTGCCGGATCCAACCACCTGCTGGCTGATGTTCGGGTGGGCGCTGAGTGCCAACGCGGACAGGTTGACGTCACCGCCATTCAGGGCACTGATGGTCCAAAGCGAACTCAGCGTCCCCAGGGCCTCGAGGTAAGGCAGGTCCAGCACGCTGCCGGCGCCGTTCGCCGTGAAGTTGGTCGGGTTATTGATGATCTCATTGGCGTAGCGCTTGAGGTTGGGCAGACTGAGCGTGGCTCCATTGGCGGCCAAAAGGCTGGCTCCGGTAACGGTGGTGGCACCGGTCGCCGTGAGCGTGGACCCGCTGCCCTGGACGGCCAGGGTGCCGCCGGTCATGGACAGGGAGCCCTGGAGAATGGCCTGGCCCAAAACGGTTAGTGTGCCGCCGGTGATCGCTAGGGTGTCGTTGGTAGCGATGAACAGGGACTGCACCGACAGAGTGTCGGCTGCTCGCACGGTAATGGTAGCGGCGTTTACGCCGGTACCAATGGTGACGTAGTCATTCTCTCCGGCGACCGTGCCCTGTCCGGGGTAAAGATTGGTACTCCCGCCAACCCAGTTGGGGCTCGGCGCGGCATTCCAGTTAGCGGCCGTGTCCCAGTTGCGGTCGCCGCCATGGCCGGTCCACGTCCAGGTAACGGCGTGGCTGTCGCTGAGCAATGTGCCACCCCCCTGGGTAAACGTGCCGCCGCTGTCCACACTCAGCTTACCGCCTGAGTCTATTTGCAGGTTGCCGCCGGTCGCGAGATTCAAGCTGGCACGGGCCTCTACTTTCAGCAGGCCGCCTGCCAGCACTTCCCAGGTCGAGGTGTTGGTCGTCACCGCGCTGCCTGGCCATGCCACGAAGGTGCCGCCGATGGTGTTGTTGTAGCCGGGAACGCCGCTACCGGGGTCGAAATTGCCGCCCACCAACATGCCGCCGCCATCGTCAAAATAGCTGTTGGTCCCCAACGTAAAATTGCCGATTACGGTCATGTCGCTGGTGCCATCGGTTGACACATAGCTGTTCGTGCCCAGGGTGAAGTTGCCGCCGACTGTGAAAAGTGCGGCGTCGGTATTGGAACTCCCACTGTACACCTCGCCGCCGTCACCACGGAGGGTGAAGTTTCCTTGTACGAGGAAAACGGAGTCGGCTTCGTTGTAAACGTACGTGTCGGAGCCGCCTTGGAAGCTGCCGCCCACGATGAGCGTCGCGGCGTCCGTTCTGTAGAGGCCGTTCTCCAGGTAGCCGTCGTTGCCCAGGATGAGATCGTGGGTGACGCGGAGGGCTGAGATGCCCAGGTTGCCCACATACGCGTCGGCGCCAACGCCAAGGCTGCCGCCCACGGTGATCGTCGCGGAGTCCGTATGGTCGAAGCCGTTCTCAAGGAACCCGCCGTCGCCCAGGGTGAGGCCCCCGGCCACGTTGAGGGCTGTGGCGCCATAGGTTTCGAGGTATCCGTCGGCGCGGAAGCTCACGCTGCCGCCCACGGTGATTGTTGCGGTGTCCGTAGTTTCGCTGCCGTTCGCCAAGTAGAAGTCGTTGCCGAGGGTCAGGTCGTGTGCGACACTGAAGGTGGCGGCGCCGTTATTGAACAGATAGCTATCGTCGCCCGCGATGAAGGCGCCACCGACCGTGAAGGTTGCGGCGAAGGTCTGGCTGTCGGTGAACTCAGCATGGTAAATGCCGCTCTCAGCAGCCCCGACGAAGTTGCCGCCCACGGAGCTGTCGGTGAACTCGGCATTGTAAATGCCGCTCTCAGCAGCCCCGACGACGTTGCCGCCCACGGACACGCTGCCGTTATTGTAGATCGCGGCGAAGGTCGCCAAATTGAGATCGCCCGCCACGCTCAAGCTCCTGCCGGTGTCCACCGTCAAGCTTGCATTGATGCCCACGCTCACCGCGCCGCCCGCGAAGGTCACGTCATTGACGGTCGCCATCGCGTTATCGACGAGCGTCGCATGGCCGTTCCCGTTTACCGTCACCCCAGCCTGCGTACTCCCGTCGATCGTCACTGGGTTAATGAGCGCCGGCAGATCGGCGCTCAGGGTGATGACGGGCGTACCCGGTATGGCAAAGTTGATGACGTCGGGGTTGTTGGGGTTGCAGCTGGAGACGCTTCTGCCGGGGTTATCGTTGAGATCGCGATTCACCGCGTTGACGGCGTCCCGAAGGGTTACCATTCCCGGCGTCGGGCCGAGAGGGTCGTCTGCGGCGCTGTTCACGGTGAACGTGGCCCTGGGCGTGGCCGTCCCCGGCACAATCACCCTCGCGATGGCCGCAAACCCCTTGTACGTGGTCGTATCGTTCGGTGTGAAAGTCACCGGCTCCGAGTAGGCGCCGGGGTCCAGTACGGCTCCCTGAAGGCTGCCGAAACTGAAGACGCCGGGAACCACGACCGGGGTATTGCCGGCCACGGTGTAGGTGGCGGCGCCGCTCAGTTGCGCGTCGGCCAGGGCTGAGCCATACGCGATGTTCACCGCGATTAACGACAGATTGACCTGGGCGCCATTAACGGTAACCAGGCTGCCGGACAGCTCGTTTATTTGCCCGCTGTTGTCGACGACCAGGATGCCATTGCTGTCTACCGTGACGGCGCCTCCGGAATCGACGGTCAGGGCCCCTCCGGGAGCGACCGTGAAGTCAGCGCCGCCGGCGACGTACAAAAGGCCGCCCGAGAGCACTTCCCACGTCGCGTTGTTGGTCGTCACGGTGCTGCCGAACGCCGCAGTGAAGGTGCCGCCGATTTCGGTGTTCTGGGCGGGGTTGCCGGAGGCGGGATAGAAGTTGCCGCCTACGGACAATGTTCCGTAATCATCAAAAAAGCTGTTGGCGCCCAGAATGAAACTACCGGCCACGCTGAGGCTACTTGTGCCATGAACATAGACAGCGCTATTGGCGCCCAGGTAGAAGCTGCCCCCCACGGTGAACGTTGCGGCGTCCGTACTGGTGAGACCTTCGGGCACTAAGTTGCCAAAGGTGTTGTAGCCATCACCATAGATGGTGACGTCGCCGTTCACGGTGAAGGTTGACGTGCCCTCGTTGGAGACTAACCGCGAAATGAAGTTGCCGCCCACGGTGAGCGTCGCGGCGTCCGCACTGGAGGCGCCGTTGTGCACGTAGCCGGCGCCGCTCACCAGGGTGAAGTCGCCGGTCACGTGCATGGCGGAGGCGCCGTAGTTGTAGACGAAGTTGGAATCGCTGATGAAGCTGCCGCCCACGGTGAGTGTCGCGGCGTCCGTACTGGAGACGCCGTTGTAGAAATCGCTCGCGAAACCCAGGTTGAAGTCGTGGGTCACGTTGATGGCCGATGTGCCGTAGGTGGTGACGGTCCCGTTGCTGCCGATGCAAAAGCTGCCGCCCACGCTGAGTGTCACGGCGGCGCTACTGGAGTCGCCGTTGAACAGAAACCCGTTACGGCCCAGGGTGAAGTCGCCCGTCACGCTAAGGGCTGCGGTTCCGTAGTTATGAACTTCGGTGTAACTGGCCGCGCCGATGAAGCTGCCGGCCACGGATACGCTGCCGTAGTTGTACAGGGTGGAACCAGTCGCGTGGAGATCGCCGTCTACGCTCAAGCTGGCGCCCGTGCCGACCGTCAAAACGGCTTTGCTGCCCAGGGTCAGTGTGCCCCCCGTGAACGTCGCGTCATTGACGGTCGCGGCTGTGTTATCGACCAGCATCGCGAAGGCGTTGCCATTCACCGTCACACCGACCTGCGTGCTGCCGTCGATGAGAACGGGATTGGCCAGCGCAGGCAGGTCTGCTGCAAGGGTGATGGACGGCGAGCCCACGATGGCGAAATTGATGACATCGGGGCTGTTGATATCTGCCGCATCGCCATTCACCGCGATGATGGCGTCCCGAAGGGTCACGATCCCCGCGGTGGGGCCGGCAGGATCGTCGTCGGCGCTGTTCACGGTGATCGTGAGCGAGGTCAGCAGCAGCCGGCTTTCGAGTTGGTCGAACGAGAGGCGACGCCTCGTGACCCGTGTCCGCCGGCCACCCGCGGACCTTGCCCCGCGGCGTTGATGCTTCTTGCTTCGCGAGAACGGGAGTCTTACGAGCATGAGAATTCCTCCCAATGCGAGACGGCGTGCCGGAAAGACCGACAAGCGAAATGGGCAGGGAACCCTCCGGAGTTGAGCTCGGACACCGCACGAACCGGAGGGTTACCAACGCAGGTCATTCTACAGCTAGCGAATACGCCGTGGAAGCATCCGGCGTGTACGGCCAGCGACTCCGGCTGGAGACGGCCGCTCGCGAAGACCAGTTTCTAGGAGCCGCCCGTCGTGCGTCAATTAACGGTGGGGTTCCGGACGGTGCAGATGCGCCTCGTATTCCTTCCTTTTCCGCCTCAGCCCCTCGGCATACTGCCGACACGGGCTATCTCCTGATCGCTAGTGCCAAAAACTCACGGCACAAATCAAAACGCCGAAAACCCGTGCCGTGGCCGGGTCTTGGCACAGCCACTACGGATCGCAAGTTGCCTGTCCGCTCACCGAATTCAGCCCTTCAATTGCGACCGTCGATGCTACCCACTTCCAAACGGGAAACCACTACCGACGCAGATTTTCGGCGATGTTCTGGCTGCTCGACGGATTTGCTGGCCGGAGCAGGGGCAGCAAGGTCACCGGGGCGCGCCATCAGGTTGACCATGGTGAAGGACTTTTCTGCCAACCTGCAGTCCTGGTCCCAGACTTGAAAAATCCAGGTGCCAGGCACGATCTGCCAATCCTCCGCGGCATGACAACTGCCACCTGGACGGTAGGTATTGTCCGCGACACGACGATGGGCTGAATCGGAAGTCGACTTCCAGCCAGCCCGACGCCGCGTGGGCTGGCAACCGGCGGGACATTTTATCTCGGCAGCGGCATGCAGTCGAACGGCCCAACTGATCGGGGCGTGCCAATTCAGACCACACCTGACCGCCAAACCCATGAGCGGTCGCGGATTGGTGCAAGGCGGGATTGCGGCATTTTGTCCTGGTTGTTGTCGGCTCATCGCCCCGGTGGGCCCGCAGGCCGATGGGGCGAAGAGCCGTAGGCCGGGACAATTTGTCCTTGTCGCTGTCCGAACGTTGGATTCCACGGACGTCTGTGGATTGTGTTCGCCATCGTGACGGATCGCCCAGACCCTTCGCTGACACGCAGTTCGACTGGCACGCGATTTCGTCAGCGAGTTCTGCCGGTGGCCCTCGCCGCGCACGGAGCGACGATCGATGGCTCCCTACGGAGCGTAGGCAAATCCGCTGGCCGGGAAGAAGTCGTAGGACTCGATACGGTCCGCGATTGGCTCGCCGTCCTTGGAGAGAATGGTCTTGCCGCCACGGGATACGGCGAAATGTTGGGCACCACAGGAGAACGGAATACGCACGTGCTGTATTCCGGCCTCAAGCGGATGGATGCTCCTCGTGCCTCCGGAATCCACGTGCAGCTCAGCGGGACCGTTCATCATCGCGGTGACGTAGAGGACATCCGCAACCTGGCCGTGCAGCGCCGTTACGGGACGGTCTTTCGCGGCCACGGAATCCTTCGAATGGACGCGGTAGAACCAGAACAGGCCGTCCTTCAGCGGCGGTTGGCGGCCCGTCTTGTACCACTCGATGTAGTATCGGCTCAGTTCCATGTACCCGGCATGGCTGCTTTTCGACTTCAGGTAGGAAGGAACAGCTTGTGCTGGGCGATCGCCTTCGGACCGGCCTGACGCCGCGACCGGACAGATGTAGCTCTCGCTGAAGTCGTTCCAGGTGACGATCTCGACCCAGTCAGGCTGCTGCTGGATGATCGACTTCCATTGCAGATCGGTCCCCTCGCCGCCGCAGGTCTCGTAATACCGACGATCAGGCTGGGCGGAACCCCAGTACATCGGACTGAAGCTGCACATGCAAACCTTGCCTGCTTCGCGCAAGACCTTCGCGTAGGCGGCATTGGAGGCGGCCAACTGCTGAGCAGTTCCAGCGCCACCGAAGAAGAACATCCCGTCGACCACGTCCGCCCATTTCCGGAAGTGTTGCCGCACGGTCGCTTCATCGGGCAACTCCGTCACGTTTGGACGCGGATAGAAGAATGGCACGAGGAACACGTCATGGCCGGTCGCCTTCAACGGACCGAGGATGTCCTCCTTCCAGTCGATTCCTTGTTCGCCGGTGAAAGTCGAAACCACCGTCCGCCCGTCGACCAGCAGTTGATTGGGATGATGGCCATAGGTCTTGACCATGTCGAGCACGTAGGACTCGAACTCTCCGGGCGGGTGCTGTTTCAGTCCGGCAAAATCGACCGAGAAGAACAGCTTGAAGCCGGCCTTCAGTTCCTGGGCGGCCTGATAGATGGCTTTCACTCGCCGGGGGTAGTGCGGCTCATTGTGCCAAGCCCCACAGTTGAGAGCAAACCCGTCGATTCCCGCCGCCTGTGCTTCCTGGATCTCCCGTTTGTAGTCGTCCACGCCCTCGCCTTGGGCGGCGAAGCAAACCATGTAGTGTGCGAAGACCTGGTGCCGTTTTGGACCAGGGGACTCGGCGGCGAACACCGAACAGGAGACGCTGAACCAAACCACGACGAAAACTTGTCGGGCGAACCGCATAGCTTTTGCTCCTTTGCCAATCGCACTTCGGATGGCGTCAGTCTATTGAACCATGACCGAGCCGTCCACGTGCCGGCGCGGACGTTGCGCCTCCGTTCACACCACCACCAGCGTCGCCGCAGTCGCGTTGGCGCGGACCTGTGCGGGATTCTTGCAGCCGGGGATCACCGTGGACACGCGTGGCTCCCGCAGGCACCACGCCATCGCCCACTGGGCCATGGGGACACCGGGTGGCACTTCCATTTGCTGCAGACGCTCCACTTCGGTCAAGTCCCGTGCCACGCGATGTCATGCAAAGGCACGATCTCACGAAGGGCGGTCCCGAGATCAGGATCCCACAGGAGCTGCTGGATCATAACGATGGCATCGGCGTCTTCCTCAACCCGGACGAAGGAGATCATGACGCATTTCACGCCCCTCATCCGTGGCTTAGACTATCTCTCGTCGGCAAGCTTGATTTCTCCTGTCCGCAGAAAGGCGAGAAGATGCGTACCAAATCCATGAGTCGTCGTACGTTTCTGGATGCGGCAGTCGCGTCCTCGTTGGCATTCACGTACCTTCCTCGTCGGGTGTGGGGCGCCAACGAGCGGTTCTACGTCGTCGGCATTGGCGTCGGCGGCAAGGGGGCGGGCGAGGTGAAGGACGTCACGCAAGCCGGCGGCACGTTTGTGGCCTTGTGCGACGTCGATCAGCGTCGGGCGGAGGGGACGTTCAGCAAGTTCCCGGAGGCCAAGCGGTATACCGACTTCCGGCGGATGCTGGAAATGGAAAAGGGCATCGACGCCGTCACGGCCAGTACGCCCGACCATACACATGCGGCGGCGTCGGTCATGGCCATGTCGCTGGGCAAGCATGTGTACTGCCAGAAGCACCAAGGAGACTGGTCCCGACTGGTCGACCATCACGTATCAATTTGCCCCGCGCGTGTCCGTGGGCGGCGGCACGCAGGGCGGCGCGGTCGGTCCGAAAGCCACCGTGAAGCAGCCGGCTGTCAAGTTTGTGTGGTACGATGGCAACAAGGACGGCCGGCAGAACGCGCCATACGACTTGTTGAAACAAGCGACGGAAGAGGCCAGATCCAAGCAACCGGCGACGCAGGAAGCCGAATTGAAACCCGGCAAGAAGAAACCGCCCGCCGCCATCGACGCGGCCTTGATCGTGTTGTTCAACGGTGGCCAGCTGCAGGCTCGTAGCGGCACGGAGCCGATTGCTAAGCTGAAGCTTGACCAGAAGAACATCGCAGTCGCGGATTTCCGGTGCGAGACAATCACGCTGACCAAGCTGCAGTTGATCGAAATTCGCGGGGTGTACAAGGAAATCGGCCTGAACACCAACGCCGGGCAGGAGTCGGCCCACGCATCGGAATTCCTCAGCCGCCTGAACCGGCGCGCTCAGGATGCCTCCGGGGAACCTCCGCTTCCGAAGTGCCCGGACCTCAAGTACCTAACGGACATCGCAAATCGCGTTGGCAACGATCAGCTGAAGGTCATTCACGACAACAAGGACCGACTGACCAAAGAAATCGCCGCCTGGCAGAAACGCAAGACGTCGATCGCGGAGCGGGAACCCCGATGGCGAGAACTGAAGCGACTCCTGGCCCATGCTGAGGGTCAGCCGGTAGGTCAGGCTTTCCAGCCTGACTGTCAGGCTGGAAAGCCTGACCTACCTTCAGTCGCCGCGGAAGTCGAACCCGAGGTGAAGGCCATCGAAGACCACTGCCGTTTGCTGGATGTTCCCGACCCGGTGCCGGGCCTGGTGGACAAATTGACCGAAACGTTGCGGAAGGCGTTGAACGAGGCCCATGCTGCGTGTAATGCGGCTCATGGACACGGCTAGGCGGCCTCGAATCTACCGATACCTGGCAGAAACTCAAACCGGAGCAACGATACGCGGTTCTCTCCAAGCACGGCGTCCGGCAGATGCCAGCGATTGCCGTCGGGACGACCTACGACGTTTTGACCACGCTCCAGAAGACCAAGGTCAGCGAGCCCCAAGCGATTTGCGATGCGTTGCCGACGCGGTTCAGCTACGCGTTGTCATCGGCGGCGAAACTGCTGGAGCCGAAGGCTCAATCTGTCAGCCTGCCGAGCGGCACGATCAAGAACGACGACGAGCTGAAAGCCTGGTTGGCGGCGGCCGAAGGGAGGATTCGCGAGAAGCTCAAGGACGGCCCGGTGATTGTGTAGCGTCCAAGATCACATTTTGTGACCTTGAACGCGGCCGAAAAACAACTCCCTCGCCCCGGTACTCCGGAGATCGTCCAGCTTTTAAGACCAGTGTTCGTTGGAGGTTGCGCCCAAGAGGCCAAAATCGCAGGACCCGCAGAGTGATA
>JAPLNJ010000286.1 GCA_026692885.1 Planctomycetota bacterium
CGCCGGCAAGCATCCTGACGGACTGCCGCTGCCGGACGCGATCAAGCCGTTCGGCGGCCGTGCGGGGACCACGAGCGCACCCACCACCGGTGGCGTGGCTGGCGCGACCGAAAGCCAGCGGCGTCCGCCGCCGAACCCGCAGGTGAGGTCCAAAGACCTGACCTCAGGCGGCGGCGCCGGGAAGACAACCCTGTCTCCGCAGGGCGCGGTCGGCGGTTCCGACGCTGGCAGGCCTCGCGGCGGCCCAAACCTCCTCCCGAAGGACATCCCCTCCGCTGCCGGAGCTGGTAAGATAAGCCAGCCGCAGACCGGAGTAGTTGGAGGGGCGGATCAGGGCAAGAAGCAAGGTCTTCCTACGATCCAGCCGCGAGACCAGCGGCCGGGTGGACAAAGGGACAGGACCTTCCAGCCCCAACCCGGTAACACCCCCGGAGCCGGCGGCGGCAAGTTGCGCACTGACTTGAATCAGTCGCCTGCGGGCCTGAACTCGCCAAGCGGGACAGGCAAGACGATTCAGCAACCGAGCGGGACCGCCGGAACAACGGGCAGCGGCAAGCGGCAAGACTGGACCAATCCACAGCCCAGGCCCCAACCATCGATCAGTGGGGGAGCCAAGGTAGGCCAACCATCCGGGACGCCAGGGGGCAGACCGGCAGACCGCCCACGCGGAAATTCCCGACCTAATGAGAAGGACAGCCACGAAAAGAAGCCTGGGCGGTAGGTTGTATCGCATGGTGGGCCTTGGCAATCCATCCCCGCCGTATTTCATCGTGCGACGACGCAACTATGTTTAGCACAGCGACCGCGGACCACCAGGAGATCGGCTTGCTCGACCACAACCTGCCAGACCGATGAATAATCAGTGCTGAAGCCGGCTGCGGGAGGCTGTAGCATTGCATCAGAAGATCGTCCAAATAGAACTCGATCAGGCTGCCTTTCAGCAGCAGCCGGAATCGGACGGTCGGACCAAACTTCCACTCCCGGTCGATCCGATTCTCCGCCTTGAATCCCGTGCCATCCGCGCGCATCGGACCCAGCTCGGTCAGGCCCCCGGCATGGACGACGATGGCTGTTCCGGAGTCGTTGCCTTGCGCCAGGAACAGGCCGACGGGTGGTGATTCCTGGGACACGGGCAGCTTGAGCGTGCCTTCGAGGACCAGACCGTGGCGTGTATCGAACTCCGACGCGAGCATGGCCACCGGCGGCAGTTCCCCCGCACGTAGCGGTGGCAATTTGGCTTCGATGGCCTGGTGCTTGAGTTTCTCGTTGCCCGGCCACCAGCCCAGTCGCAGCGTGCCTTCCCCATCGAGCACCGTGGCCTTGAGCGTGCCGAAGTAAACCTGGCCGTCCCTCGCGATCGAGTGATGGTTGACCAGCACGCCAGCGGGCGTCGGGAAAAAGCGGGAGAAGTACGTGTGTCCGGCCAACAGACGCAAATTCCTCTTGGCGGCGACGAACGGCCCCTCGGGCCGCTCGGCTACCAGCGTCACCATGAGTCCGCCGGTGCCGAACATCAGGTAGTACTTGTCCCCGATCTTCTCGATCGCGCCGACTTCACCTTCGCCCACGCCCGACACTTTGGGCGGCGCCAGCGACTTCCACGTGATACCATCCAACGTTTCACCGAATCCGAATCGTCCGCCCGTTTCGGGTTTGGGCGTCGCGGTCCAGTAACCGAAAAAACCGCCGTCGGGGCGCGGGATGGTCCAGATGCAATCCCAACGGCCAAGCTTTTCGTACCAGCGTTCGTCCTGGACGAATTCGTATTCGTTGCCGAGACGCGACCACTGCACGAGGTCCGTCGACTCGGCAAAGAAGATGGTCTGGCGCGGCCCTTTCCACTCGGAAAAGTTCATGAAGAACTTGCCGTCTTTGGCAAAGTGGGGCGACTTCCAGGTCGAGCCGGTGCCCATCCAGGTCACGCCTCGGCCTTTCGATAGCACCCGGCCGATTTCCTTCCAATGCACGCCGTCGGGCGAACGGGCCAGGGAAATGTTGTCCCATTGGCCGCGAGACTTGGCCAGATAGTACAGGTAGTAATCACCTTGGTGAAGATACAGCCACGTGTCCCACATGTTGCCCGTCCGCTGGGAGCGGGCTTTGTAGAACAAGGTTTGCACGCGGGTGTCGAAGGGCGTTTCCTCTGCGACTTCGGTGGCGAGTAGTTTGGCGTCCTTGGCCGCCCACAGGTAACCGCTTCCATCCAGGATTAGTCTGCCATCGACGATACGGGCGCTGCCTTCCAGCCGACTCGCGGGGAACGTCCGCATTACGTCCTCGGCTTTGCCTTCGTGGAACGTCCACCACGCGAGCGGCTTCAAGTCGGATGACTCGTGGGGAACCAAAGCGGCAACTTGATCGGCAGTCAGTGCCGTGTCGTAAATCCGCACATCCGCGATGGCGCCGGTGAAAAATCCGATATCACCCATCTCACCGATATAACGCAGACCGAGCAACACCATGGCATCAGCACCAAAAGGCTGGAGCTGAGCGGTGTTGTAGGCGGCATATTCCTGGCCGTTGCGGAACAGGGTAATCCGATTGCCGCGGTAAGTGATCGCCAGTTGGATCAGCGCAGACGATCCCGCGTTTTCTACCGGCCAGCCCACCTGGTCTTGGTGCGTGCGCCGGAAGAAATCGCTGCCGGCCATCCATTTACCTGGAGCGACTTCGCCGAGCACAATCGCATCAAAATGCTCGGCCTTGTCGATCAGCGTCAGGACGCTGCCGCCACGCTGGGCAAGGTTAGCCGGCGCGACCCACGCCACCAGCGTCTTGTCCAGAAGAGGCTTGGTTTCCTGGAGCGACTTGGTTTTCTGGAGCGGCTGCGGCGCGTCGGCGGCGGAGACAGCCGGCAGGCAGGACAGCAGCGTCAGGGCTGCGACAAGGAAGGCCGCGAAACGGCGCGTGGCGTGATCTTGCATGGGGATTCTCCTTACGGTGTTTCGCTTGAGTGTAATGGGTATCAGCGGTGGCAGTCAGGGGGCCTTGATCAGAGCGTTGCGCACCGCAAGCCGGGCGTTGATCGTAACTGAGGTTTAACGTTGTCGCCTGGACGGGGCTTGCCGCGAGGGCTCAGACGTACAGAATTCAAAATTGGCGGACAAACCACTCTGACTTGGCAAAGTCGTCAAACCGCCAATTTTGAATTCTGTACGTCTGAGCCCAGTCTGGGGCCCGGCACTGCGGAACCGTAAAATCTCATTCTTTACGCGTCAGGACCAAGAAACCGTTTGGTGCTAGGCTTAGGACCAGACAGGATGCTGCGGTCTGACGAAAAACCTTCCTGGGCACGCTCCTCTTTCTTGACGCGGGCGGTCCCGCCATTGGGTAAAATTCGGCGGTCTTCAACAGGAGGGGAGCTATGCCGGAGATGAACATCGAGTTTCGGTTTGCAGGTCCGGACGCAAGGGCCGAGGCCCAAGCTCTGGCCGACTTTTTCCGCCAGGCCGACACCGCGTCGCGTCTGCTGCTGACCAGCCGTTACGAGTTCACGCTCCGCGAGGGGGCCGAGGACCTGGCCCAGCAGCTGTTCCCGTTGGATCTGGTGCCGATGCGGGACTACGAGTCGCGCAAGCAGGCGGCGGCCAAGCAGCGGGCGCAGCAGACCCCGCTGTGGCCCGCCAGGCAGGAGTCGTTGCATCGTCGTCTGCCGGAGATTCTGGATTCAGCCCGCGGCAACCCGAGCCTACAGGATCTGCTGTTTTCATTGGCCTTGCAAGACGACCGGGCCTGCGACCGCTGCCTGCAGCAGATGCAGCAGTATCTGCGGACCGGTCAATTGCCGGCTGAGCAACAGGTGCTGAAGTTCCTGGAGGACCTGGCGGTGGGCACACTGCTGGCCTTGCTCACGTTGGGCCAGCCGCGGGTGAGCGACGCGAGGATGGTCTGCAAGTCCTGGCCCGCTCGCGGGACGGCTTCCTGCAGCTCGGCCAAGCGGAATTGGCTCGCCAGGCCCAGGCGTTGATTGAGCAACTGGACCAGTGATTGGTACGAGGGATCGAGGATTGGGAGGGCGAGGATTGGGAGGGCGACGCTCCTGCGGAGCTGCGGGCCGTCTCTGACGGCCCACTCCGGCTCGGCAGGAGCCTCGCCCTCCCACTCCACTCCGGCTCGGCGCGAGCCTCGCCCTGGGGTGATGCAAAGTTGGGCATGGCGCGTGAAAGCAATCGGGCAGGTCTTGTTTACGGAAGTAGGGCGGCAAAGGCGGTGGGGGGGTCCTGGTTTTCTCGTCCCGAAAGGGCCAAAGCCAATCAGCCCAGTTGGCTAGTGCTTTGTCAAGGCTAAGATCGTGGGTCGTGAGCGGCAAGGCGCTAGCCGCCGGTGGCGTTCGGAACCGGCGGCTAGCGCCTTGCCGCGCACGCATCGCGCCCCCAACTCGGGGCGAAAACCGGGGATCACGATCAGGGCGTTGTCCCGTGCTGTCATGTGCGCCCCTGCGGGGCAAAAAGCGAAACAGGCTCTCGCCCCTGCCATCGCGCTAATTAGTCGCGGAGCGACGGCTGAACTGCCGAGGCCGCGAAGGCGTATCCTCAGCCGTCGCTACTAGTCCTGCGTTTCACTTCAGGACGGCCGATGAAGCGGCCTTCCGGGAGCGAGCGGCGATTTTCGTAGGTCAGGCTTTCCAGCCTGACGTCAGCCTGGAAAGCCTGACCTACAAGAGATTCCCCCCCAGGACGTTGCTTGCCACGACAGAACAGATACAATCACATCCGCTTATGGGGAAGGGAGCCGGCTCTTGGACTTAGCATCGTGCAAGAAATAGGTGAGCGGAATGGCGCTAGCCACCGGTTCCTGATCGTCCGAATTGGCCTCCTGTGGAATCCCAAGAAGGAGCACTCCATGCATTTGCGAACTTGGCTGCGGAAGCAGCATCAGCGGTTGGGGCGTCGGTCGGCGGATAAACGCTTTCGTGCCCGTCGGCAGGCGCGGCTGCGATTGGAACTGCTCGAACCGCGGTTGGTTCTGGACGGTCTGAGCGTCGGCGACTACACGACGGTGTCGCCCGCCTGGTTTGCGCAGGTGCCCAGCCTGGTGTTCGGGCCGCAGCTGCGGGAAGTTGGGACACTGTCGGCGGCGATCGGTGCGGCGGGCGGCGCGGGCGACACAGCGGGGAACGTCGACCAGTGGATCGTCCGCCTGACCCCGGACGCTACGGCCCAGGCCGGATCGGTCTGGGGCGTCAAGCCGCTGCTGGACACGGCCCAGGCCAACTTCCAGGTCCTGCGCGGTTTGGGCTTGCCCGGCCAAGTGCTGGTACGCTCGACCGCTGCAACAGATCCGACCGATCCGTCTAATTCGGTTCGTGCGGCGTTGGCCGCCAATCCGAACGTGGCCACGTTCGAGCCGGACGCCTATGTCTTCGCCCAGCAACTGCCGAACGATCCGGATTTCCCCTCGCTGACCGGACTGCACAACGTGGGCCAGTTCGACGCGACGCCAGATGCCGACGTCGACGCGCCGGAAGCCTGGGACGTCAACACCGGCAGCACCAACGTGGTGGTGGGCGTGATCGATTCGGGAATCGACGTCACGCATCCCGACCTGTACCTGAACATCTGGATCAACCAGGGCGAGATTCCCGCGGCGCTCAAGTCCCAGCTGACCGATGTCGATGCCGACAAGCGAATCACGTTCTACGACCTGAACGATGCCGCCAATGCCGCTTGGGTCCGCGACTCGAACGGCAACACCTACATTGATGCCGAGGATCTGCTGGCCGATCCCCGCTGGGCTGACGGCGTGGACACGGACCGCAACAGCTTTACCGACGACTTCTTCGGCTGGAACTTCCGCAGTGCGGCCGAGGAACCGTACGCGCCGAACGATCCGCGCGACGTGCTGGGGCACGGGACGCACGTGGCGGGGACGATCGGGGCGATGGGCAACAACGGGCGAGGCATAACCGGCATCAATTGGCGGTCGTCGCTGATGTCGCTCAAGTTCCTGGACGACGGCAACCAGGGTCAGATCTCCAGCGCGGTGGCGGCGGTGAATTACGCCACGATGATGCGGACCGACGGGGGCGAGAACGTGCGGGTGCTGAACGCCAGTTGGGGCCAGTCGGGCAGTGCGCTGCCGGAATTGCGGACGGCGATCGACGCGGCCGGCGCGGCGGGGATTCTGTTCGTGGCGGCGGCGGGAAACGGTAATATTCTGGGCCAGGGGATCAATACCGACCGGGAACCGTTCTATCCGGCCAGCTTCGGTGGGGTGGATCTGCAATCTGCCGAACCTGGACAGGTTGGAAACCCATCCTACCTGGAGAACATCCTCGCGGTCGCGGCGACCGGCCCGCACGACGAGTTCGCCAGTTTCAGCAATTTCGGCGTGGCGACGGTGCACTTGGCCGCCCCGGGCATCGGGGTGTTGAGCACCTTGCCGGGCGGACGTTACGGCACGGCGAACGGCACCAGCATGGCCGCCCCACACGTGGCGGGCGTCGCGGCGCTGGTGTGGGCCGAGATGCCGGACGCGACGGTGGCCGAAGTGCGGCAAGCGATCCTGGGCAGCGTGGAACTGCTGCCGGAGCTCGCCGGGCTGACCGTCACCGGTGGCCGCCTGAACGCCAAGCAGGCTCTGAGTTCGGACGCCTTTGCCCCGCGGGCGACCTTGGTCAGCGCACCGAACATTACGACGGCTGGCAGCCCGGGCCCGGACGTGGACTGGGTGAAGTTCACGCTGACGGAATCATCCAACGTCGTCGTTGAAACGGACGGTGCTTCCGGGGACACCGAAATATGGCTTTACGGGCCCGACGATGCCACCCGCCTGATCGAGTACGATGACAACGATGGGAACGGCAGCTTCTCGCGTATCGAGCGCAGTGGCGTCAACGCCTTGCCTCCGGGCATCTACTACGTCAGGATCGGCGAGGTTGGTAGCGACAGCGTCATCCCCAGTTACACGATTAGCGTGCGAGCGACCCCGAACGCCACCGCTGACCTGTACGAGGTGGACGACACGCCGGCGCAGGCGGTGAGCATTGGCACCGATGGTTCGCCCCAGGCCCATAACCTGCACGTGGGCACGGACGTGGACTGGGTGACGTTCACGCTGACGGAATCATCCAACGTCGTCGTTGAAACCGACGGTGCTTCCGGGGACACCGAGATATGGCTCTACGGGCCCGACGATGCCACCCGCCTGATCGAGTACGATGACAACGATGGGAACGGCAGCTTCTCGTGCATCGAGGGCAGTGGCGTCAACGCCTTACTTCCGGGCATCTACTACGTCAGGATCGGCGAGGTTGGTAGCGACAGCGTCATCCCCAGTTACACGATTAGCGTGCGAGCGACGCCGAGCGTCAGCGCTGACCTGTACGAGGTGGACGACACGGCAGCGCAGGCCGCGACGATTGGTACAGATGGTTCGCCCCAGGCCCATACCCTGCATGTGGGCACGGACGTGGACTGGGTGAAGTTCACGCTGACGGAATCGTCCAACGTCGTCATCCAGACCGACGGTGCCTCTGGGGACACGGCGATGTGGCTCTACGGGCCCGACGATGCGACGCGTCTGGTCGAGTTCGATGACGACGACGGGAACGGGCTCTTCTCACGCATCGAGCGGAGTGGCTCAAGCGGCTTGAATTCGGGCACGTACCACGTCAAGATCGGCGAGTTTTGGGGCATAAACCCTATCCCCAGTTACACCATTAGCGTGGGAGCTACGCCGCGCGCCAGCGGTGACGTGCCCGCGGCAGACGACACGGCGGCGCAGGCCATGCTAAGCGGCGCGGATGCTGTGGCCCAAGCCCCCGCTCTGGAGCCCGGCACGCCCGATGCGAAAAACGGCGAGTGGAGCCAGACCGTCAGCCCCGGTTACACGACCCGTCTGCAGGCTGCACCGAACGTCGCCGGTGACGCGTACGAACCGGACGACACAGCCGCGCTGGCCGCGATCATTGGCACGGAGGGTTTCCCTCAGACGCACAGACTGGGTGCCGTCGCAGACAACCTGATCACCGTGCGTTATCACGACCGCCAGAGTCTCGACACGGCCAGCCTAGGCGACGGGGACATTCTGGTGACCCGTCAATGGGGGCCGCGAGACGTCTTGCCGACGACGTTGGTCGCCTATTCGGTGGTTCCGACCGCGGACGGGACGGAGGTGACTGCGACCTACCGCGTCACGGCGCCCGGCGGCGATTGGGATCCCTTGGACTTCGGGCCGTACGAGGTGTCCGTGGCCGATCATCAGGTGCTCAATCGTCACGGTCTGGCGGTTGCCGCCGGCAGCATCGGCGAATTCTTGGTGCGGATCAACGACCCGTCCGTTTTCTACGTAGACACGTTCACGGACGGGGCGGATGCCAACGTAGGCGATGGGATCGCCGCGGATGCGAGCGGCCACGGCACGCTACGGGCAGCCATTCAAGAGGCCAATGCCGCCGCGCCGGCATCGCGCACGATCATTCTGGAAAGCGGGACCTACAAGTTGAGCCTGCCGCCCGTTCCCGATGCGAGTGTTTCGTTCCCGACGGTCGCCCGGGGATGCACGCCAATAACATCCTTGGCCCCTTGGTCCAACGAGACAACGGGCGACTTGGATGTGCTGGGCAATATCATGATCATTGGCGACGAGGCGAGGACAAGCATAACCGACGCGGCGGGCCTGGACCGCGTGTTCAAAGTCTATCCGGGGGCATCGCTCGTGTTGCGCAGAACGGGCGTCACCGGCGGGGTGGCTCCTGCCGGGCAAGACGGTGGCGGCATTCTTACGGCGGGAACCTTGGAACTCGACACCAGCCGCGTCGCGGACAATGCGACATCTGGCGCCGGCGGGGGCATCGCGGTCTGGGGTGGTGAAACATACCTCGTGGCCAGCACAATCTGGGACAACACGGCGGCAGGCAACGGTGGTGGGGGGCTGTTCGTGTGTAATCAGGCGTCGTTGGAGGTTGACGGCAGTACCATTGCGCAGAACGTCGCGCTAAATGGTGGCGGAGGAGTCCTTTCTTACTTTGGTGGGCCGATCAAGGTAACCAACAGCACACTTTCCGGGAATGATGCGGGAGACGCACCCGGGGGAGCCGTCGGCATGCTCCCGGGCAACAACGGCGCCAGCGAGTGGCCATCGCTGAGTGCGGACGGACGCTTCGTCGCGTTTGCCTCCCTGGCGTCGAACTTGGTGCCCGGCGACACGAACGGGACCGTCGACGTGTTCGTCTACGACCGGCAGAGCCAAACCGTCGAACGGGTCAGCCTGGCCGACGATGGTACCCAAGCTGACCTTTCGAGCTACTTCCCGTCGCTGAGCGCGGACGGACGCTTCGTCGCGTTTGCCTCCCTGGCGTCGAACTTGGTGCCCGGCAACACGTACAATACCTGGAACGTATTCGTCTACGACCGGCAGAACCAAACCGTCGAACAGGTTAACCTGGCCCTGGATGGCACCCAAGGTGATGGCGAGAGCCACCTGCCGTCGCTGAGCGCGGACGGCCGCTTCGTCGTGTTTCACTCGAAAGCGTCGAACTTGGTGCCCGGTGACACGAACGGGGCTACGGACGTATTCGTCTACGACCGGCAGAACCAAACCGTCGAACGGGTCAGCCTGGCCGAGGATGGGACGCAAGGTGATTCCGACAGCGACGAAGGTTCACTGAGCGCGGATGGCCGGTTCGTCGCGATTGCGTCTGCCGCGTCGAACTTGGTGCCCGGAGACACGAACGCAACCTACGACGTGTTTGTCTACGACCGACAGAACCAGACCGTCGAACGGGCCAGTGTGGCCGAGGATAGCGCGCAAGGTGACGGTGCGAGCGTCGGGCCATCGCTGAGCGCGGACGGTCGCTTCGTCGCGTTTTACTCGGAAGCGTCGAACTTGGTGCCCGGCGACACGAACGGGACCTGGGACGTATTCGTCTACGACCGGCAGAATCAGACCGTGGAACGGGTCAGCGTGGCCCAGGACGGCACGCAAGGCGACGGGATGAGCGACGCACCGTCGCTAAGCGCGGACGGCCGCTTCGTTGCGTTTAGATCGAACGCATCGAACTTGGTGCCCGACGACACGAATGCGACCGTCGACGTGTTCGTCTACGACCGACAGAACCAGACCGTCGAACGGGTCAACCTGGCCGAGGATGGCACCCAAGGTAACGGTGAGAGCCGCTGGCCGCCGTCGCTAAGCGCGGACGGCCGCTTCATCGCATTTACGTCTGCCGCGTCGAACTTGGTGCCCGGCGACACGAACGCGACCTACGACGTGTTCGTCTTCGACCGGCTGACCCCGACCGTTCAGTTGGCAATCCCGCCCGCCGACAACCAGGCCATCTTGGAAAGCATCACGGTTTCTGATAACAGGGGGGCCAGCGCCATGTCTGGCGCCATAGTGACCCACAATTCGCTTTATGCCCGAACCACGGCCCCGTACGTCGCGAGTGTTGACTTGGCGCCCGGATCGATCTCAAGGGGCCATAATCTGATCGCCTCGGCCCCCGGAGTCCAACTCTTGCCAAGTGATTGCGTGGTTCAGAAGTCGGAGCCTTGGCTGGGCCCGCTCCAAGACAACGGGGGACCGACCTGGACGCATGCCCTGCTTTCCGGTAGCCCGGCCAAGGACGGGGGAGATCCTGACGCGTATGCGGCGACCGATCAGCGCGGTAGCCCACGGCCGCAAGACGGCGACGGAACCCACGGGGCCCAACCGGATATCGGTGCCTTTGAAGTGTTCGACGCCGAAATCCGCGGCACCCTCTTTCAAGATCTGGACCGCGACGGGCAACGGGGCCCGAATGAACCGGGGCTATCCAACCAAGTCGTCTATATCGATGCCAACCACAACGGCAGTTACGACACGGGCGAACCCGCCGCCAGAACGAAGGTCGATGATCCGCGCACGCCCACCGTCGTCGAGCAGGGGGCGTTCTCCTTTGCGGCCTTGGATCTCGGAACCTATTGGACAGCTCCGCGTCTGGCTGAAGGATGGTCCCCGACGTTCGCAGGCCCGGAACGAGTCAGCGTGGCCGAGGATGGCACCCAGGGTGACAACCGTAGCTACCCGCCGTCGCTGAGCGCGGACGGCCGATTCGTCGCGTTTGCATCGGACGCGTCGAACTTGGTGCCCGACGACACGAACGGGATCATGGACGTGTTCGTCTACGACCGGCAGAACCAAACCGTTGAACGGGTTAGCGTGGCCGAGGATGGCACGCAAGGTGATTCCGTTAGCGACGGAGGTTCACTGAGCGCCGACGGCCGCTTCGTCGCGTTTCACTCGGACGCGTCGAACTTGGTGCCCGGCGACACGAACGGGGCTACGGACGTATTCGTCTACGACCGACAGAACGAGACCGTCGAACGGGCGAGTGTGGCCAACGACGGCACGCAAGGCGACTACTACAGCCTCAACCCGTCGCTGAGCGCGGACGGCCGGTTCGTCGCCTATAATTCCATCGCGTCGAACTTGGTGCCCGGAGACATGAATTGGACGTGGGACGTCTTTGTCTACGACCGCCAGCAGCACACCGTCCAGCGTGTGAGCGTGGCCAGCGACGGCACGGAAGGCAATGGCTCGATCTTCTTCATCCCGTCGCTGAGCGCTGACGCCCGGTTCGTCGCGTTTATGTCCGCGGCGTCGAACTTGGTCCCCGGTGATACGAACGAGAACTGGGACGCGTTCGTCTACGACCGGCAGAACCAAACCGTCGAACGGTTCAGCGTGGCCGAGGATGGCACCCAAGGTGACAATGGGAGCGGCGAGCCGTCGCTGAGTCTGGACGGCCGCTTCGTCGCGTTTGCATCGGACGCGTCGAACTTGGTGCCCGGAGACGTGAACGGGACCCGAGACGAGTTCGTCTATGACCGGCAGCGCCAGACCGTCGAACGGGTCAGCGTAGCCGAGGATGGCACCCAAGGTGACTCCACCAGCGAGGCAGGCTCACTGAGCGCGGACGGCCGGTTCGTCACCTTTCAATCGGACGCGTCGAACTTGGTGCCCGGCGACACGAACGGGACCATGGACGTGTTCATCTACGACCGGGAGGACCAAGTCCTTGAACGGATGAGCGTGGCCCAGAATGGCACCCAAGGTGGCTATCAAAGCGGCAGGCCGTCGATCACTGCGGACGGCCGCTTCGTCGCGTTCATATCCTCGGCGTCGAACTTGGTCCCCGGTGATACGAACGGAAACTGGGACGTATTCGTCGCCCCGAATCGACGGGCGGTCGGTGCCGAGGCTCGTAGCGTCGGCCTGTTTGCAGGCCAAGTCCTTTCGAACGTGGACTTCGGCTTGACACCAGATCCGGGCGAAATCCGCGGACGCTGCTTCCAAGATGGCATCGCCAACGGCGTCTATGATCTCGGTGAACCGGGCCAGCAGGGCTGGACGGTCTTTCTGGATGCCAATGCGAACGGGCGGCTCGATAACGGGGAACTCACGAGGCAAACAGACGCGGACGGAAACTACGCGTTCACTAACCTGCCGGCAGCGCAGGAGTATCGAGTGGCCCTGGTGCTGCAGAACGGCTATACCACCGTCCTGCCCACGGCCGACAACCTGGGAGCATGGACGGTCTTTCTGCCTGCCGGCGGCAAAGTCACGGAGCGGGACTTCGGCGTGCGCCCGGTACAGACGACGGGCCAGTCCGAAAACGCTGTGGTGCAGGGACGCGTGTTCGTGGATCGCAATGGCAACGGTCAACAGGATCACGGCGAACCGGGCATCGCAGGCGCCACGGTGTTCTTGGATCTGAACGACGACGGCCTGCGACAATACACCGAACCGCAGTTACTCTCGGCCAGCGACGACCCCACCACGGCCGGAGCGGATGAAGCGGGGCAATATACGTTCGAACACTTGGGCAATCGGCCCTACGCCGTGCGCGTGCTGGACATGCCGCAGCAGCGTCAGATAGCGCCGGTCGGCAACAGCTTCACCAAGCGGGTCTACTCGCTGGCGGTGCCGGGTAATCCCTTGGGCAGTCCGCAAGACGTGGCCGTCGCGGACTTCAACAGCGACGGCTTTCTGGATCTGGCGACGGCCATCTACGATCGCAATGCCGTGTCGTTGCTCCTGAACGATGGCCACGGGAATTTTGCCGCAACGCCAATCGGGATTTCGCTGGAGCCCCAGGGCTACGGCCCGGTGGCCGTGCTGGCCGGCGATTTCAACGGTCGCGGCGGGATCGACCTGGCGGTTGTCAACAGCTTGTCCTCCAAGGTGGCCATCCTGCTGGACTTCGACGGCACGTGGTTCGCCAGCACGCAGTATGTGACGGTCGGGACGATGCCGAACGCGGTCGCCAGCGGCGACCTGAACGGCGACGGCGATCTGGACCTGATCGTCACGAACGAAGCGGACAACAATTTGTCGGTCCTGCGGAACGATGGGCACGGCGTGTTCACCGCGGACGCGGCCCGTCTGCCGGTGGGCAACCATCCGTTTGCCGTGGTCGTGGGTGACTTCAATCAGGACCACCGGCTGGATCTGGCCGTGGCGGACTTCGGCACCAACCCGCGCGGCAGCGACCTGGGCGATGTGCGAGTCTTGCTTGCAAACAGCAACGGGTCGTTCTTGCCAGCCCGGTTGGCCTGCCAGGTCGGGTTCGGTCCGGCGGCGCTGGTGGCGGCAGACTTAAACGGCGACCAGTATCTGGATTTGGCCGTGGCGAACTTCCTGTCCGATACCGTGACGGTGTGCCAGGGCGCCGGAGACGGGACATTCCAAGCGGTGGCGACGCTGTCCGGCGGGCAGGGACCCATGGATCTGGAAGTGGCCGATCTGGAGAACGATGGCGATCTGGATCTGTTGGTGACCAACGGCAAATCGAAGACCGTGGGCATCCTACGGAATCAGCTGAGTCTGGGAACGTTCAAATTCGAGCCGGCCGAGAGCTTCGGTACGGCCGATTTCCCAGGCGCGTCGCGGATCTCGGTGGCGGCAGCGGATCTGGACCACGACGGCACGCGGGATCTGGTGATCGTCAATAGCCAGCAGAACAGCGTGACGGTGAACCTGAATGCGATCGGCGGCGGCGCCCAACGCCTGGCGTTGAATGGGGTGGACGCCGTGCAGGCCGTGAATTTCGCCTTCCAATCGGTAAACTCGCCGCCTACGTTGAATGCGATTGTCGATCCGTCCGCGATCAATGAGGATACCGACGAACAGCTCATTTCGCTGAGCGGGATCTCGGCGGGTCTCGGTGATGCTCAGCCGCTGCAGGTGACGGCCAGCAGTGATCATTCGGGCCTGATCGCCACGGTGACCGTGGACTACACCTCGCCGGCGAATACGGGGACCGTACGTTTCACGCCGCTGCCGGATCAGTCGGGGCGAGCCGTGATCACGGTGACCGTGACCGATGGCGGGCTGGACGGCGACCTGAGCACGACCGCCGACAACGGCACGGCTTCCCGCTCGTTCACGGTCACTGTCCAGCCGCTCAATGACCCACCCACCTTGGACCCGCTGCCGAAGAGGTGGTCGTCTACCCCGGCAGCGGGACTGTGGCCACATTGAGTTTCAACGGCAATGCCCAGACCGACGGATTTGCCTTGATCACGGTCACCGTAACCGACGGAGGCTTCGACAACGACTTGTCGACCACCGGGGACAACCTGTCCTACTCGCGGACGCTGGTCGTCCTTTCCGGCTCCAACGTCAATCCGCTTCCGATGGTTACCATCAACCAGGCCGGCGACCAGCCGGATCCGACGAACGTGGTGCCGGTCCGTTTCAGCGTGGTGTTCAGCGAGCCGGTCAGCGGTTTTACGGCCGAGGATGTGACGCTCGTCGGCACCGCGCCTGGCACGCTGGTGGCCGTGGTCCATGGCAGTGGTACGACGTACGAGGTGGAGGTTAGCGGGATGACCGACACGGGTACGGTGACCGTGTCGCTGGCCGCGGGCGTGGTCCAGACCGAAACCGGCAACCCGAACCAGGCATCTACCAGCACGGACAGTCAGATTACGTATACACCGTGGCACAACGCCGCTAATCCATGCGACTTGGATGGCAACGGTCGCGTGGAAGCGTTGGATGTCTTGACCCTGATCAACTACATCAATGCCCATCCCGGCCAAACGAATCTGCC
>JAPLNJ010000287.1 GCA_026692885.1 Planctomycetota bacterium
CGTCGCCGGAGCGAACCATCCAGATAACGGCCGAGTAAGTCGCGTGCATCGACGGCGCCGAAGTGTTGCAGCAAGCCTCGCATCTTGTCTGATAAGTATTGTTCGGCGCCCGGTATGAACACTTCGAGGCGAGGGCCATCGCCGCCAAACGGCTCCAAGCCCGCCAGCGCCGACCAACGGCCGCGGGCGGCTTCGCCGAACCTTTCCAGCGGACCCGTCTGCGCGTTTTCTGCCCAGCAGCGCCGGTAGTATTCATCGAGCACAGCAGGCAAACGTTCTTCCGGCAAGCGGGAGTCCGGCTGCAACAGGGCATCCGTTTGTCTTAGTGCGGTCCGATCACGATACACGAACGGACGGCTGTCGGTCTCATCGTCGCGGAGGAAGCGGAACACGCAGACCTCGACCGGCTCTCCCTCCCCGTGCCGGTTGGCCCGCCCAGCTGCTTGGGCGATCGAGGAGAGGACCGGCAGCGCCCGCAGCAGTGCCCGGAAGCTCAGATTGACTCCCGCTTCCAGCACTTGCGTACAGACGACGCCGGTCGGCTGCGGTCCGCCTGGCTGCTTTGGGTCGAGTCGTTCCTTGATCCCGGCGATCCGCTGCGCCTTATGACCCGGTAGCATCATCGCCGTCAGGCACAACCAACGCCCCGGAGCTTTCTGGTGGGCCAAGCGGAAGACCTGCACGGCATCGCGGATGGTGTTCACGATCACCGCAACGCTCCCCCGGTCCTGAAGCCGCTGTTGTGCCTGGGTAGCGGTCTCGGCTGCCTTCCAAGGTTGGGGCTCTGTCCGAATCACATAGCGGGTGGTCGGCTGCACCACCGGGGCCAGGGGCACGGGCGGCGCGCCCAGACCCTCGTCCAAGGGCGGTAGGGTCGCGGTGGAGAAGAGCACCTGATAGCCGTACCGCCGGGCACCGACGGCCAACGCTCGCAGAAAGACGTTCCATACCTTCGTATCGACAATCTGTGGCTCGTCAATGAAAAGGAACGCGCGGTGCAAAGCCCGGATGCGCAAGCACTGCTGTGCACGATTGGGGAACAAGGCCCGGAAGAACTGATTGAACGTCGTCGCCAGCAGCGGTGCTTGCCAGGTGTCGAGCACATCGTAGGGCTGATGGTCTTCCAGCGTCGCTGCGGTAAGGTGGTGGTGCTGAAAGACGTCCAACGCCGTGGCCTTTTCGATGTCGTCCGCGGCCTGCGATAAGATCGAGAGGTAAGGGGCGACATAGATGACCCGCTCGCACCGCCCCGCTCGGCACGCCTCCAACGCGACCCGCAACCCGGTGAGCGTCTTGCCATAGCCGGTTGGCAGTAGCAGTGTGAAGGCCCAAGCATCCGGAGTTTGTTCGCGGTACTTCGCGACGGCCTCCTCGAGAAGCTGGCCGCGGGCGGCCACCAACCGGGGGTCGGCTTGTTGGTCGAGGGAATTCTCCGCTTCCTGTCGGCAATGCCCTTGGATGGCTTCGATTGCCTGACCCGCTGTCGTTGAATCAAGCAGAGATACGTCCCAGTCGGCAGCGTCGGAGCGGTCGGCGAAGATGAGGCGGTCTCCTAGCTCAGCCAGCCGCAGCCCCTCTTCAGCGAGCGGCACGTCCTCCTGTCGGCGAACCCGCAGAAGTTTGCGTAGCAGACCTGGGCGCACGGTCCCCACCCGTCTCAGCCAGAAGTCATCGAAGTCACCGTACCAACGCTGGAAGTCTTTTAGGTGGAACTGACTCTCAGGGAATGCCTCACGCACCAACGTCAGCAATCCTTCCTGATCGCAAGTCTCGATCAGTTCCGAAGGGTCCTCACCCGAGTGGAACGCTGTCGTGACCCAAGGCGGCAGAGTCGCTTCGCCCGTCTGCTCTTCCAGCAGGTCGCCGATACGTCCGTGGTGATCGCAGAGGATGCGTGTCCAATCCAAGCCGAGGTCGGAGAGGTAATCGATTCGCGTGCGGTCAGCGCCGGCCCAGCGCGGGATAAGATCGTCCGCCCAGAACGCGAACAGGGCCGCACCGAGCGCGGCGTGCGGCGGACCTCGCTTGGGGTTCGGCAAGCGGATGTATTCCTGCCAGCCGGCACTCGCCTTGGCCGCGTCGTGCAACAGGCCGGCGAGGAAGCCCAGTTTCTCCTCCGGCGTTCCGTGGCGGTTGTGGCAGGCGCCTGCCACGGCCAGCAAGTGTTCGATTAGCCCGAACCGGCAGCCGTCCGCGTCTGGCCGGGCGATGCAGTCACGGAGTGGCCGGATCACCACAGGCATACCGTGTCTTCCTCGTCAACGGTGTGAAATTCCCAGAAGTCATCCGGTGCGGACAGAGCGGGCACAAAGGTCAGCGGCCGGCCGTGCATCTCATACAGCACGCTGGTTGTTCCCCGGAACCGCCGCTCGCCGATGTGTTCCCACAGCAGCCCACCCACGCGAGCATATTCGGCGCGGTCATCGGGCAGCAGCCGCGCCACGGCTGATGAGGGCACCACCGAGGAGCAGCGGAGCGATTGACCCGCTTCGGGGACCAGCGGCCCCGCCATGTCGTGCTCCGCCACCCAGGCAGGAAACGTCAGACAGTAGGCGCTGCCCAGGTAGGTGTGGTACTGGCTCTGGCAGGCTTTTAGCCTCCGCGATAGCTCATCGGACAGGGGGCCTTTGTAGAAAATCCGGTAGTGCGGCTGCACCACCAACTCAATCGCCGTCGGCCGGTGGAAGGAATCAGCGCGGCCCGAGGCGGCGACCCACGTCTTGCCGTGCATCGTCAGCTCTTGGACCACCGTGCGAACCGGGGCGAGCAGCCGGATGCCGCAACGGACCTCGGACGGCACAGCCGGCAGGCCGAGGATCGAGGCAGCCAGTCCGCGTAGCGCCGTGCGGGTGATAAATGGGTAGGTCGCGTGGGTACCCAGCGTGTCTGGCCGACGAAAGTGGGCCAACGGCCCGCGTAGGTCGAAAACGACGATGGTTGCCATTACCCCTCCTTGGGCCACTCGCCCGGCTGGGTCGGCAGCTTGCCGACCAACTTCAACTGAGGGTCGAGCCAGACGCGGGCACGGGCGATCTGATTGGCGTGCTGTTCCAGCGTCCGGGCCAGCCCCTCGACGTTCAAAGTAATCTCGGCGAGGCTTGTCGGCGGTTGGCTGCCCAGCCACTTCTCCCGGCCCGGTTCCAGCCGCAGCCCTTCTTCCAGAAAGCCGATGCGGAAAAACGGGTCGGTATACTCCACGTGCAGTAAGAGCAGAGGCTGTTGCAGGCCCCGGCCCCGCGCCTGCCGGGCCAGGGTTCCCTTCCACAACCCCTCCAAAAGCGTATCCACGTCGCCTCCGCTCATGACTGCGTCGCGCGCGATCGACGCGCTTACCACACCGGGCATGGCGAAGACCGCGAAGGGCAAGTGATACTGGGTCCAAATAGTCCCTTGCGTCTTGCCCGTCGCCTCCTCATCCGCAGTCGCCGCCTTGGTTTCCTGGGACGGCATACAGACGGTCCCCTGCGTGTACTTGGTTTCCACCGGGTGTAGCGAATGCGCCCAGCCGAACTGCACCGGGCCGACGCGGTTGAAGCTCTTGCCCTTGACACTGAACACCGCGCCGAACACTCGCATGTCAAAGGCGGCGGCCAGCAGAGTCCGTTCGACATCCTCGCCACCTTCACCCTTGGTGGCTTTTCCGCCTCTCTTGCCGGCCTTTGCGGCAGCAGACGGCAGAGGCTCCGTCCCCGGCCCCGCCCACAATGATGCCTGTCTTGCTGGTTCCGATATTACGGGAGCAGACGGCAGAGGCTCCGTCCCCGGCTCTTTCGCGGCGCGAACGTGCTCCAGAATCGCGTTGGCCAGCCCGTCCCGTCCCAAGAGTGTCGAGCCGTCGCCAGTAAACTCCTTGCGCACGAACACGAACCGGTCCTTGTGCGGCCCGCCATCGGGGTAGCGGGCAAGGACGTAGTCACGCACATCGCGTTTGATGCTCACATCCGACAGCGATATACGGCCATCGTCCTCGCCGAAGATTCGGCGGGCGTCGCTGTCGCGCAGGGGGTCGCGGTTCGGGATGCCGTCCTTGACGCACTTGACGAAGAGAATCTCCGACGTATGAACGCCATTGTTGCTCATGCTTCACCTCCAGTTCTTGCTTGCAAAACCTTGTCAGTCTCATCCTCGGTTGGCTTCTTCGGCCGGTCGTAGCCTTGGAGTGCGTACCCAGACCAGAAGGCTGCCATGAAAGAGTCGGGATCTCGCTTGACCGCGTCGGCCAATCGCTCGAACGCACTGCTGACGACGCCGACGCGCTGCTCGAAATCATCGCTCAGGTGTAGCTTCTTGAGGCGTTTGCTCAAGTTGAACATCAGCGGCAGGCCCCTAGACCGGATCACATCCGGCTTGAGGTCGCTGCCGAAGGTCAGCACCCGGTCGCGGAGATAATCGGGTTCGGGTTTGCTCGCGCTCATGGCCATCCAGTACCAGCGGCCGAACCGCCGGATCAGCGCCCCGCAGGCAAAGCCCAGTTCCGCCGGGTTGTCCTCTTGGAAAGACAACTCCTCAATTGGGGCATGCTCCACCATCTGGAGCAGCTCTTTCCACGGACGCATTGCCATGTTGTTGTTCCCTCCCTCGGTAGCCAGTTCCCGGTTACACCGGGACAAAAAGTCCATGAAGCTAAGGTAGAAGACGACCTCGTCCATCATCTCGAAGCGGCTGTCGGGATGTCTGGGAACGAGGCTCCGCATCCGCGCCGCTGCGTTCGCGGTGACGCGCCGGGCCGTCAGCGGTTCCCTGTGCAGCGCGCGCTCCAACTGCTGCCATAAGTATGAGCCGCCGTAGGCCCGTGCGAGCAGGTAGGGCACAGACTGATAACAGGTGAACTGATAGCCGACTTGCTGTTCGGGCATGCTGGGCATCAGCAGCCGCAGCACTGCCATTGCTTCTTGCCCCACCTCGCGCGCGCGCTTCTTGAGTTGGCCGAGGGTGCTGGGGATGACGTCTTGGATGAAGGCGAGCAAGTGGATGTCGCCGCGCGTGTACTCCCCGGAAAAGTAGACCAGTGTCAGGCGGTAATCATTCGCGCTCTCGCCGACGGGCAGCGTCGTATCAAAGCCTGTGACTGCCTCTAACTGGTCGAAACCCGCAACGATTGCGATGTGACTGTCCGCGAGTGCGTCCCGTTTGTTAGGCGTCTCTAACCGAGCCTGCGTGACAAGCACGAACTCGTCCCGCCGGCCGGGGTCCGCCAACGCCTGATCGAGCAGCGGAAGCAGGAAGGCCGAGCCGTGAATGGCGGGCAGGGCGCTGAGTTTCCGGCGGGATGCCGTATTGCGACCTTCGCGGTCAGCCACCGGCGAGAAGACCTCGTGGATGACGATCGAGCTTACCCGACGAATCAAGCGGTTGAACACACACGCGCCCATCGTCAGGGCGCGGTAGGAAGCCTCGGACAAGCCAATGCCTTCGACCAGCATGCGCTCATCGCCGGCGTGCGGCAGGGGACAAGTCCAGGTCGGCAACGCCCAGGGCCACGCTTTGCAGTAGGGCGACACGACCGCATCGCCTTGGCCGGTGAAGCTGCAGGGTCCAGATCGACTCCCCGCTTCTCGTCCTTCGGCGACCTTCGCGGCCCAGACGGCTTCCGCGATGAGATTGTAATCCGGCACGATGAATTGGCCGTGCTGGAACGTGCTGTCCCCGATCCGATCCTTACTCGTGGTGCTGTACGTATAGAAGCCATCTTCGCCGCACTGTGCCAGGATCAACAGACCGAGCAGTTTGTCGCCGGGGCCGAACTGCGTGGCCGCGACGGTCTCGTGAACTTTGCCTGCAATTGCTGCAATCGTGGCTTCGCTGAGAGTCAGGCCAGGGGTCCGCGCGATACGACCTTGCAGGAAATCCCGCACGCCATTGCTCGACTCGCGGAACGCTTGCAGGTGTGGGTCCCAGCATGGATAGACTGGGACTCCGTAGCGGCCCTGTGGGTTCAGCGGGTTTCCGCCCGAAGGCAGTACGAACGGTGCTCCCAATGCTTTGGGGACATCGGGTTTGAAATTGGCCTTCTTGCCTTTGCCCGTATCTGCCTCTTCCGACCCCCAGACTTGCAGAGGCAATACCGCGGGCTCGCCACTGCCTTCCGGGGGCAACTCGACGACGAAGACGTGGCGGTAATAGTTCTTGACCCGGTCGTCCGTCACGTCAGTGATCAGTTCCAAGACTTCTTGGGCGTCTAGGTCGCCGTCGAGGAGCGGCCGCCCGAGCCGAATGAGTTCTTCGATCAGCATGGGTCCTCCTTCCCGCACGCCGCGGGCTCGACCGTACCGAATCCGCGCGATACCGACTTGCCGATGCCGAGCCACGCGGGGATCAGGAAATTGATTCGAAAGGTCCCCAAGAAGCCAATCATCGGCACACCTTTCAGCCGGGAGTTTCGACTCCTTAGCCCCGGCGTTTCAGCGGCCAAGCGACAGTGGACGTGCTGCCCGAACGACTTCGCCAAAGACAAACAGTTGCCTACGAGCACGCGGCCAAGGAGGTCTTGCCGCTCGGCATCTGATTCCGCTCCCAGGTATTTCGGATGGTTCTCTTGGTTTAATCCCAGCCACGGCGTTAGGAACCGGTATTCGACCGGTTCGACCGTCTCGCCAAACGGTTCGGCTCGACGACGGAGAGTCCCTTCGAGAATCGGCAGTTCCTCGCCGCCGAGTCGGGTGTGATTCGCTTCTTTCCATAAGCGTTCGACGACGACCCCGCCCTCAGCGATCCCGATCAGCCGTGCGGTGCGGTCGATGACTTTGAACTGCACCCGTGGGTAGTCGTAGTTGAGGCTCCCATCCGGCCTGTGATGGTGCAGCAGCACCTCGTCGGCAAAGACGTCGCCGAAGTAACCTCGCAGCAACGTCGCTTCGCCTGGCGAGACCGGCCGGGCTAGCCGCAGGCGGTATTCCGTTACGTCGATGCGTTGCGTCGCGATTGTGGTCACGGGGTGATGTTGACAAAACGGTCTGTCAAGCCGATCCTATTAGTGCCGGCTCTGGATGTCGCTCCCCTTCGGGCGGGCGGCATTCTTTGCGCGGCTTTTTTTATGCGATCATCAGCGAAGAGGGGCCAGCCATTGGAAGGACGCCCACTCCAATTCGGCAGGCACAGCATACCCGTGCTTTCCAATACAGTAAACCATCCCTACCTCTGTTCGGATGGCTGTCTGGTCAAATCACCTTGGTCAGCACCTCGTCCGCCACCAGCTTCCGATCGAAGCCTAGACCGAGGACGCGGACTTTATCAAAATCCTCGCGACGCATGGGCAAGACGTACAGGGCGTCCGTCTTCAGGTTCAACAACTCCTCGCTGAACAACAGCACTTCGTCCATGCGGTTTGACTCCAGGTCGCCCAGGAAGACGCTTTTCTGGACGCGGTACAGGCCGAAGTCCTTGCAGCGTTCCGCGATCTTGGCTCGCGTCCGGTCGTTGGAGATGTCGTAGATCACCCAGGTCAGCATGGCAGTTGCTTTCACGTCTCCGGTTCTTTCCACAGTTGCTCGGTCTCGACGATCTTTGGCAAATCGTGGCGGCCAAGCATCGCATTGGCCAAGGCGTGGGCTTCGTATTGAATCACCATCCGCTGGTGGATCTTGCGGTACTTCTTCTCGCTCTTGTCGCTCTGGACCGGATACCGCACCGTCCGGTCCAGACGTTCGTTGAACTTGGTCATCAAGTCGGCGCGGCCCTCGGGACTCAACTCCACACCGCCGGGTACCACGCGGAAGTATTCCTGCTTCGCGCGCCGGCCGGTAAAGAACAACACGGTCGTGCGGTCGCCCAAGATCCGGAACGGCTCGATCATGTCGAACACCAGCGAACGCTTGTTGTAGTCGTCGGTGTGCAGGAAACCGACGAAGGGATCCAGGCCGGCCAGGATCAAGGCCCGCTCGACCTGCGAGTACAACACGCCGTAGGAATAGTTCAACATGGCGTTGAAAGCATCCACGGCCGGCTGGCGACTGCGACCGTGGAAGCGATATTCCTGCGGCATCAAGGGGCTGAGGCATTGGAAATAGGCCCGTCCCGCGGCACCCTCCAGGCCCATCAGCGTGTGACGCTGCTCGTCGACCGTACCGGTACAGGCCGCGACTTTTTCGCGACACTCCTGGATGGTGCCCAACGGCCCGGTGAAGGTCTCCGCGTGCTCCGGGCGACGGGCTTGCAGTTCGCGCAAGAAGCCCAGTTGGTTCTCGATCTTGCTGGTGGTCCAGCCACGGACGAACTGCATGGCCTCGTCGGTCTCGGCCGCCTCTAACTGCCGACGGCGGATGGCAGCGGTGCTGCCCATCTTGGTTTGCCAAACGCGGGCGATGGGACGTCCAAGCTTGTCCAGAAACACCACGTCGATGTTGTGCTCGGCGGCCAACTGGATGACGTTGCTGGAAAAATGTGCGCCCGTGGCAATCACCAGGCTTTGGATCTTGTGAGCCGAGATTTCGACCGGCGTCTGCCTGGCCGGCGATTTGACGACGAACCGATCGCCTTTGCGCCGCAAGCTAGTACCGAAGGTGTTGATCACCAATTGCATCGTACGATCCGTGTCCAGTCAGCACCTGAATCAGCCGCATCATAGGCCAGAACCCCACCCCATGAAACAGGCCCGGACGAATTCCGTAAGGACGAAGTCCGTCCACGACACGTTGTCGGCAAGACGCCCCCATTGTCGCGTCCAGATCGAAGTAGACACCGCTGGCGACTTGCAGAGACGGTGCGTTAAGGGTGCCGCCCAGCTTGGCCGCTATTCGCGAGTACTCGCCGTTGCCAGTCGTGGCGCTGCCGTTGATGTCGACGACGCTCAGCAACGCGGGCAGATCGACGACGCTCGTGGCAAAAGTCAATCCATTGGGTGGCGCGCTCTGAACGCAGCGAAGGGCGTGGGGAGGCGGCAAACCACGCTCGTCGCTTACGCTCAGGTACGTCCCGCAGCCAGCCAGGCGCTAGCCGCCGGTGGCCTTCGGAACCGGCGGCTAGCGCCTTGCCGCTCACGCATCGCGCCCCCAACTGGGGGAGAAAACCTGGGATCACGATCAGGGCGTTGTCCCGCACTGTCGTATGCGCTCCTGCGGGGCAAGCAGCGAAACAGGCTCTCGCCCTTGCCATCTCGCTATTTTCCCACGTCAACCCCAACTTTGCCTCGCCCTACCCAGACCCCCTCCAGACCAGGCTCAGCCTGGGAACGCACTGCCTTGCCGGCTCCGCCGGCCTGCTGGGGAGGCGGAGCCTCGCGTCCTGTGGGTTACGAGGCAGAGCCTCGTAACCAGAGCGATTCCCGGATTTTGGACGATGCCAAGATGTTCACCGCAGCGGGGCTGACGCCCACCGCTGTGGACATCTTGCGGTTGTCCAAATCCTCGACTTTTTTTTGTTCCGACGCTCTGCGTCGGAACGCAAGCCACGGACGTTCTGCGTCCTGGGGCAGACGACGCGGAGCGTCAAAACACTTGCGTTCCCACGCAGAGCGTGGGAACGAGAGAGGCGTGAAGATGTGCACCGCAGTGGGGCTGACGGCCGCCCGCTCGCCTTTGCTTGCGACTCACTCGGGGACGGTCTTGAGATGTTCGGCCATTTCCTTGACGATGCGTGGGAAGTACATGATCGCCGAGTAGTGGCCGGCGGCGACTCGCACGTGATGAGCGTCGTCCAGTTTCGCCGCTCGGGCTAAGACCTCGGCGTTTCGGATCGGCACCACGCGGTCCAGTTCACCCGAGTAGATCCACGTCCGGCGAGCATCCAGGCGATGCGCGATACGGGTCGGTTCAATGGCCCGCAGCACCTCCTTGAGCTTGTCGTCCGTGTAGCCGGCCTTGGCCAGCGACTCGCGCAGCTTGGCCGTGTCCTGCTTGCCGTTGCGAATCACGTCCGCCAGGTCACCGCCAGCTAACATCACAAACACGGCCGAGAACCCGTGGTCCAAACTGGCCGCCAAGGCCGTTACGAATCCGCCCAGGCTGGTGCCCTGAACGCCGATGCGACTGGCGTCCACGTGCGGTAGGACCGCGATCGCGTCGCGAGCGCGGCGGACATCGGCGATCGATTGAAAGACGGCCGCTCGAAAGTCCACTCGTTCCCAGTCCACGCCTGGCGTGCGTCGCTCGCCGTAATACGGCAGATGGATCATGAACGCGTGCAGGCCGTAGGCTTGCAAGCCGCGGGCGAACAGACGACCGGCTTGCATCCCCGCTCCGGATTCATGAACCACCAGCACCGCCGGAGCTCGGGTCACGCGGCCTTCCTCGTCGCAGGCCGCGTACCATTCCATCGCGACCAAGTCATTCACGGCGTTGCCGCTGGGCCGCGGAGAAGGGAACCGCACCAACTGCAAAGGCAGCGCATGTTCCGGCACCGAGCACGTCACCGCGAATTCACCGGGCTTCCAGAGCAGGCCGTCCAAACAATCCTGGGCGTCGCGATTGCTGTCCAGAGCGATCGCCAGGGTGTCCTTGGCGGGGAACGTTTGCGTGACCGGAGCGTCGGCACCACAGACGAGGCTGGCGACAACGGCGAGGTGTACTAAGAGTGGCATGCGTTACTTTCCTCCGGTTTTGCCCCAAAGGGGCGCAACACGACAGCCCAGGGCGACGCCCTCATCATTAGACACGGCTCTTCCGCCCCGAAGGGGGCAAAACAAATCAGCCCAGGGCAGAGCGGAGCGGCGACAGCCGCAGAGCGACGCCCTGGGTCTGGTATCGATTCAACATGGTAGCCCTGAAAGGGCGAAACAAACTCGTTTTTCCCACGCGCATCGTTCATCAGACTTGACGAAGGCTTGTTTCGCCCCTTCAGGGCTGGCGTTCTTGATACTCCCCTAACCCAGGGCGGCGCTACGCGGCTAACGCCGCTCCGCTCTGCCCTGGGCTGCTATGTGGCTGCCCCTTTGGGGCGAAAAACTTGCGGATAACGAAGAGAGCGTTGCCAACTGGGCTGGTTTGTTTGGCCCCTTCGGGTCGAGAGAACTTGGCATGTCCGCCGCTCAACGACGCTGTACAACTAAGCAGCCGGAATATCTTCTTGCCCTGGCGCGGCTCATCCCGTCAGCCGCTTCAGTCAATAATCTTGCTGATCGGATACTCGACGATGCCTTTGGCACCGGCAGCTTTCAGACGGGGCACGATGGCGCGGACAAAGGACTCGTCCACGATCGTGTTCACATCCACCCAGTCGGGATCGGACAATGCGGAGATCGTCGGCTTCTGTAGAGCCGGCAGCACCGCAAGTACCTGCTGCAGATCGGCCCGGGGCACATTCATCATCAGCCCCACCTTGCCCTCGGCGTTCAGGCACGACTTCAACATCAGGGCGATATTGTCGAGCTTAGCCTTCTTCCAGGCATCGGCGTACGACTGCGGGTTGGCGATGAACCGCGTGGTGCTCTGCAGGACCTCGTCCAGAATCCGCAGGTTGTTGGCCCGCAACGAACTGCCGGTCTCTGTGACTTCCACGATCGCATCGGCCAGTCGCGGCGGTTTGACTTCGGTCGCGCCCCAGGAGAACTCCACCAGGGCCTGGACGCCATGCTTGGCCAAGTAAGTCTTGGTCAAGCCGACGGCTTCGGTGGCAATCCGTTTTCCTTGCAGATCCTGAACGCTCTGCACCGGCGAGTCATTGGGCACGCACAGCACCCAGCGGACCGGCCGCCGGCTGACCTTGGAGAACATCAGCTCGCAGATCTCGACGACGTCTGCGCCCGTCTCCAGAACCCAGTCGTAGCCGGTAATGCCGGCATCCAGGATGCCCTGCTCCACGTAGCGGGCCATCTCCTGGGCCCGAATCAGCAGGCACTCGATCTCCGCGTCGTCAATGGTGGGATAGTACGACCGCGAAGAGAACGTGATGGCGTAGCCGGCCCGTTTGAACAATTGGGCAGTGGCTTCCTGCAGACTGCCTGCCGGGATGCCGAGTTTCAGGATGTTGTCAGGCATGGAACACTCGTCGGAGTCAGAGTCCTCGGTCGGAAAATGTGCGTACGGCGCGCGTCTCGTAGGTCAACCGGTTCAGACTGGCGCATCTCTCACGTCAGGCTGGAAAGCCTGACCTACTTTTTGTACACCTGGGCCGGGTCAAAGACCCGCTCGCCTTCGACGGACACGGCGCGAGTCTGGGGGTCGATCTTACGGAAGAAGCAACTGCGGTAGCCTTCATGGCAAGCGGCGCCGCCAATTTGATTCACTTTGACCAGCAGCGTGTCGGCATCGCAGTCGAAGTAAATGCTGCGCAACTCCTGGACGTTGCCGCTTTCCTCGCCTTTCCGCCACAGCTTTTGGCGACTCCGACTCCAGTAGCAGACGCGGCCGGTGCGGAGCGTCTCGGCGTAGGCGTCTTCGTTCATATAGGCCAGCATCAACACATCGCCCGTCTGCTCGTCCTGGGCAATCACGGGGATCAGTGCTGTTTTCTTAAAGTCGGGTCCGTTCACAGTGGGGTCCAGTTGCTAATGGAATTTCAGCAGTTTTTGTACAAAGTCGTCTAACCGCTACCGAACGAAGGCCGCTGAAATAGTAGCGGAAAGCAACGTGGGGTAAGCTTCCAGCTTGCCAATCTTCGGCCTTGATCGTGACATTGCGCAAAACGCTAGCATCGGATCATCGTAACCCGACGCGTCAGCGAGGACAACGCCGCTCTTCCACGCTGACGCGTCGCGCTTACG
>JAPLNJ010000288.1 GCA_026692885.1 Planctomycetota bacterium
GCGTGGTCGCCCCGGCGTTGGGTGACCGTCGCGATGCGGCGTAGCAGAGGCAGGTCCGGCCCGTGTCCGTCCTTCGTTATGAACCCAAAGATTCCGCACATGGTTGTTGCTCCGTTGTTGGTACTGGTGGTTGCCCCCATCGTCGCCCGGGGCATTTCGCCCCGGGCGGTGTGGCCTGGTGGTCTACGGCATCGCGTCGTACTTCTTGGCGAGCCTTCTGAACTCACTTTTCACCTGGTCTTGGGGGATCAAATCCGAGATCCATCCGAATTGGCGCCCGTGAATCCGGGCGTAGCCCGGACCCCAGGCCAGGTAGCCCATCAGGCGTTCGGCTTCGCTCTGGCCGGGGCCGGCCTTCTTCCAGCCGCCCTTCAGCGGACCGGGGTTCCACTTCGGCATCCGCTTCGCGCTCAAGGCCCGTTCGACCAAGCCCAGGCACACCATCACCCAACCGCAGACCTTGGTCGGATTCAGGGACCCCGACCAAACTCGAAATTCCACCGTGTCCTTCGTTCCGTGGGCCAGGTTGGTGAGGTTGAGGGCGTGGTAGCGGTTGCGGTCGAGGTTGGGCTTGGCGTCCTTCTCGTTCCCGTACTTCCGCACCCCGCCGCAATACCGCCCGCGTTCCCGGTTCTTGGTCCCGGTGATCGCGTACAGGCCCTTCTCGACGTAGGCGACGATCGTGACCAGGCGGGCCAGTGCCTCGCTAGGCCAGTCGCGGCACCACCCGCTATGTGTATGCCCGCCGCAGCTCGCATTTACTCGATGCCCCTTGGCTTCGAGCGTCCGCAGGACCTCGGCGACCTGGGCCAGGCCTTCAGGACCCCGCAGAACCGGGCTTACGATTTCGCAGCGGTGGCCCCCGTTGCTGTTGTCGATCGACCCGTCGGCCTCGGCCTTCCAGCCTTCGGGCAGGTACGGGACCTGGATGCCTCGGCGGTACGGGCCAATCCGCAGTCCGTCGTTTTGGACCGCGCTGTCCGGGGCCGTCGTTTCAATTTCCACCCCAAAGCTCAAATCGTTGGCGTTCATCGTTTGTGTACCTCTGTTAGTGTTTACCAACCCCCCTCGTAACAGTGGCCCCATTCGCTCTTTCGGCGAAGTTAATCAAGCGAATTCCAGAAGCCCGAAGTCCAAACACGGGCTAGAGATGCGGCTCGAAATGACTTTCCACAGGGACCCCGGCTGTGGACTCGCGGGATTTCCCGGAAACCCCTCTACCGAGGTAGGTGGAACATGCGGGACGGACGCTGGGGAAGCCCGCGGCGGGGCGCTCGTCGGCGTCGGGAAGCGGGGGGATGGCGGGGCCAGAAAGACCGGCCGGCAGAAGAAAACGCCCCGGGGTCGGGGCGTTGGTGAGAGGTCGGGGCGTTGGTGAGAGGTCGGGGCTCGTGGCGAGGTCAGGCCGTGGCGAACTTCCCGCGTTCCGCCTTGCGGAAGCGGGCGTCGTTGCCCTTCACGGTGATCTCCCGCAGGATGGCGCTGTAGAGCGTGGCGTGGGGCGTCTTGCCCGCGGGGCTGGTCCAATACCCCTTGGTCGTGATCGCCTCGATCATCTGCTTGGCGTTCAGGGGTTCGCCGGCCTCGGCCAGGACGCGGGCGGCCGCGTCGAGGCAGCTCACCTTCTTCCCGGCGCCCTCGGTCGCAGCGTCGGCCTGTTTGGCCTTGCGGGTCGTCTTCGCCTTAGGGGCCATTGCGGGCGTCTCCGGCGCCGGGGCCTCCGGTTCCGCGGGCGTGGCAGGTTCCGCGCTCTCGCCGCCGACCACCGCCCGCAGGCGTTGGGCCGACTTGATGCGGACCTTCTTGTTCGTGGCCAGGTTGGTCGCGTCCCAACCGCCGCTACGGTTCTCCGCGTCGATCCGGACCTGGACCACCTTGTCACTCACCTTGGCGCTGTAGACGCCGCCGACCTGCACTTCGTTCTTCTTCATGGCATCGATCCTCGTTCTCGTCGATGGTGTGGCTGCCATCATCAGGCTGCGGGAACCACCCCGCAGCGACGCCCCGTGGGGCGTTTCGGCTGTGCGGTCTGGATGTGCTTAGTCACTGAGGGTTTCGATGATGTAGACGCCGCCGCCGACCGCGGTGAAGACGATATCAGCGGTGCCGTCGCAAGCGATGCTGTAAGCCACGTCGTCAGAGCGGACAAAGGCGTGGCGGATGGCAACGTAGGTGAAATGAAAAATGACCATCTGGTTCGTCCTCCTCGTTCTTTGAAATGGCGTTTCCGGTGTTCACTTCGCGCTGGCCCGGCCGGCCTCATAGGCGGCCTGCAGGGCCTGTTTGATTTGCCAAACCGCCAGGTCGTGGAAATCCAGGCTGTCGCTGCGGCGCGTCTCCAGGGTTTCCAGGCCGAGCGTCGTGCGGGCGATCTCCGCGAGGCGGGCGTCTGCGTTGGCGTGCCGGCTGGCCGCTGCCAGTGCCCGTCTGCGTCCAGGTTTCGTGATAGCTCGCGACCACCCGCAGGCGTTGCACCACTGGTACGTGATGCCCGGCATTCCGCCGATCTCGCGCCCATCGCGTTCCAAGAGGTCTTGGTTGTTGCATCCGGCGCATCGGGTTGCTCGCATGGCCGTGGTCCTTTCGTCGTCTGGTGGTTACAGGGATTCGACCGCTTCGCTGAAGGCCTGGCTCGGTCCGTAGGGCTGGTCGTGGACCTGGCCCCCCGAGACCAGGTACACCACCGACTCGTCCACCGGCTCGTCGTCCATGTAGGCGATGTGGCCGGGAACCCATCCGCCGGCGATGTGGTCTTGCAGGGGGTAGTTGGCCTGGTAGGCGAAGAGGACATCCCGGTCGCCATAGCCCGCGTCGGCCATTTGTTCCAGCAGGTTCTTCAGTTCGTTGACCGTCATGTTCGTGCTCCTCGTAGCGAAAGGTGTTGGTTACCAAACCCGGCCGTCGAAGCTCGTCGTCCCGTTGTTGAAGGCGGCGAGCAGGTCGTTGGCCTGGTCGTAGGTCAGGCCGTCGATCGTGGCGACCCCGTTCTGGAAGCTGAACCCGTTGGTGATCTGGTAGATCGTTACCGGGTAGGTTTTCCGTCCGCGGCTGGCGAAGGGCCGTCCGGCCATGTAGCGCTGTCCGCGGGTCAGGGTGATCTTCCGTCCGGCGATCGTTTTCGTGGCCTTCATCTTCGTGCTCCGTTCGCGTGTTTGATGTTCGCTTGTACAGTCACACATGAGCCATGTTTTCGCCGGAACAGCAAGCGGATCTGGCCAAGTTCCCGGTCGAATCCTGCAGATTTCTGCAGGGAGGTCCCACACCATGCCTGAACCTAACGCTGGAGGACGGCAAGGTCCGCAGTTAAACCCCCAGGCCTTACGGCTGGCGGACCTAGCTCGCATCTTGTCCGCCCTTGGGACACGGTCGGTCACGGTCGAGATGTTGCAGGCTGACATCGACGCCGGTGCCCCGACGAATCCCGACGGCACGATCAACTTGGTGAACTACGCGGTGTTTCTCGTAGCGGAGATGGGGCATGGCGATTGACCCGCGAAAACTGAGACCGAGCGACCTCTGCCGGCTCTTGAACTCCACCCCGCGGGGCGAGGTCATCAGCGAAAGGCAGCTCTACCGCCATCGCCAGCGGGCTGGCTTCCGCATCGGCGACGGCAAGCATGTGGACCTGTTCCGCTACGTGGCATGGCTGGTCCAGGTGCGTCACCAACCAAAGCCCGAGCCGCCCGCCGATCCGTATGCGGCGGTCAAGGAGCGGGCCCGCGCCCGCAGCGCGGCCCTGTCGCTCGCCGGGCGGGACATTGGCGAACTGCCGGCCGTAGTGAACCCGGGACGGAAAGCACAGGCGGCCGCCGATTTCCAGTTCTTCTGCGAGTCCTATTTCCCGCTCACGTTCCACCTGGCGTGGTCGCCCGACCACCTCAAGGTCATCGCCAAGATCGAGCAGGCCGTGTTGCACGGCGGACTATTCGCGATGGCCATGCCCCGCGGCTCCGGCAAGACCACCATCTGCGAGTGCGCCTGCATCTGGGCCGTGCTCTACGGCCACCGCGACTTCGTGTGCCTGATCGGCTCGGACGAGGGCCACGCGATGGACATGCTCGAATCGATCAAGATGGAACTGGACGGCAACGATTTGCTGCTCGCCGACTTTCCGGAGGTCGTGTTCCCCATCCAAAGCCTAGACGGGATCGCCAACCGGTGCAGCGGGCAGCTTCACAACGGCGAGCGGACCCACATCGGCTGGACGGCCAAAGAAGTCGTGCTGCCGACGATTCAGGGTAGCCCGGCCAGTGCGGCGATCATCAAAGTGGCTGGCATCACGGGCCGTATCCGCGGGATGAAATACAAGCGAGCGGATGGCCGGGCGGCGCGCCCCTCGTTGGTCGTGCTCGACGATCCGCAGACCGATGAATCGGCTCGGTCGCTGTCGCAGTGCACCACGCGGGAGAGCATCCTGGCTGGCGCCGTGTTGGGCCTCGCCGGCCCCGGCAGGAAGATCTCCGGGATCATGCCCTGCACGGTCATTCGACCAGGGGACATCGCCGACAATATCCTGAACCGCGACAAGCATCCGGAGTGGAACGGCGAGCGGACGAAGATGGTGTACTCGTTTCCGACCGACGAGAGGCTGTGGGCGAAATACGCCGAGATCCGTGCCGAGGGGCTGCGAGCAGAACGAGGCTTGGCCGACGCCACCGCGTTCTACGCGCGAAATCGCGAGGCGATGGACAAGGGGGCTGTCGTCGCCTGGGCCGAACGCTTCAACCACGACGAAGTCTCGGCGATCCAGCACGCGATGAACCTGAAGCTTCAGGACGAGGCGGCGTTCTTTGCCGAGTACCAGAACGAACCGTTGCCGCAAGAGGCGGCCAAGGACGACGAACTTGCGGCGGACCAGATCGCCGAGAAGATCAACCGCATCGAGCGCGGCGAAGTGCCCATCGGCTGCAATCACCTAACCATGTTCGTGGACGTCCAAGCTACTCTGCTGTTCTTCGTGGCAGCAGCATGGGAGGATGACTTCACGGGCTACGTATTGGACTACGGGGCGTTCCCGGACCAGCAGCGGCCGTTCTTCACACTCCGGGACGCCCGTCATACTCTCGCTGCGGCCACGAAAGCCGGCGGGCTGGAAGGCGCGATCTATGCGGGCCTGGAGCACCTGACGGGCGACTACCTCGTCCGCGAATGGCGACGTGACGACGGGGCCATGCTCCGTATTGAACGCTGCCTGATCGACGCCAATTGGGGTTCGTCCACGGACGTGGTCTACCAGTTCTGCCGCCAGTCAGCGCACGCCGGGGTCGTGATGCCCAGCCACGGGCGGTTCGTGGGCGCGTCGAGCCAGCCGTTCTCGGAGTACAAACGCAAGCCGGGCGACCGCGTCGGGCATAACTGGCGGATACCAAGCGTGCATGGCAAACGGGCGGTACGGCACGTCGTTTACGACACGAACTTCTGGAAGTCATTTGTGCATGCACGCCTGGCGGTGCCTATGGGTGACCGGGGTTGCCTGTCGCTGTTCGGCGACAGTTCGGCGCAGCATCGACTCTTGGCCGAGCACCTGACGGCCGAATACCGGGTGAAAACCGAGGGCCGGGGTCGCACGGTGGACGAATGGAAGATGCGTCCGGAGCGGGGCGACAACCACTGGTTTGACGGTCTGGTCGGCTGCGCCGTGGCAGCCTCGATGCAGGGAGCGACACTGCTTGGCACGGGCGGGACAGCCCCGCCCAGGCGCGAGCGCGTCAGCTTTGCCGAAATGCAGAGGAGGAGGCATGGATGAACGGAACCCAAGGCAAACGCGAGGACCGCGGCATCATATGCCCGCAGTGCGGCTGCCGGCATTTCGACACCACTCACACCGAACCGCTGCGGGACGGTCGAATTCGACGGCGGAAGGAGTGTCGCCATTGCGGGCGGAGGGTTGTGACGTTCGAGAGCGCGCCGGCGAGGACAGCAGTTTCCCACAGGCATCGCCTCACGTCCGCGAATCCGCAGACTGCTGCGAATATCAACCCCAAGGCGTGCCTCCATCCCTTTCACCCAAGTGCGGATGCTGGCGGGACGTGCTAGAATGCGCCACGCCGGGGCCGGACCGATGTGGCCGTGCGCCCGGAGTCAGGGCTTGCTGTTCGCCCACGGTATAAGGACCACAACCATGGCATCGTTGCCGTTCCTTGGTTGCGACGCGAGAGAGGAAAGGGAGAACATCGTCTTCTGCTTTCCGTCGTCCAAGCTGAAGAGAAACCCGACTGAAGTCGCAGACAACCTGCAGGCGGCGTTCACCCTGTTGGCCACACAGTTTCCGGCTCCGCACCAGATGGACTATCGCCGCTGTTTCAGTCAAGACACCAGAATATTGATCGGCTACCGTAGAGGAACTCAGCACGCGTCAGACGGTCAACCGGTGGATGAAAACGCCGACGTTGATCCCGGATACTATCACCCGGAACACCGAGTCAACGTGCCTTGGGACTACCTCGACCACGGTGAGAACAGCCACGGTTTTGACGCGAATGTCGCGTTCCAACCCGAATACTGTTGCGGCCACGAACTCGGCCATCCCTTTGAGAGTGTCGGTTTGGACGGAAATCCGAACCAAGGCGAATGGAAGGAGGGCATCTGCGACTTCACCAGACTTGTTCTGCTGAAGGAGTGGGGCCAACGAGACGCCAAGTTCGGTCCGATTTGCCATCAATACGAACAATATCTCCTGTCCGTGGATCCGACGGGAAGGGCGGACGATTCGAACGAGAGAAGGTACCATTTCGCAGCCCGGCTGATCCTGGAATGGTTCACGAAGAACAATCTCAGCCTGGAGTTGCGGCACCTCAGGCAGCTGTTTGACGGGGACATGACCAAGATTCTCGGTAGTTGGCGAGACACCGGACCTTGATAGTTCGTTAGGCAAACGTTTCTCGATCACGATTGCCATCTCGACGCTCGCTGGCTGTGCCTGGTCCGACGTACTGCAATCGGCCTTCTTTGTGACGGGCACTTCGACTCGTCTTTCCCGACTCGCTCCCGGGAGGCAGTGGGCCTAGGCCCCGTCATGTCTACACGCCGATTTCTCGGTTCGCTCCGTCGTGGGCAGGTTGCTGGATGTAGCAACATTCTGGTTAATCTTCCGGTCTCCCCGGACATCTCGCCTTCGCGCGGCATATGTAACCGTACATCAGCACGTTGCTTCGCGATCTCAGGCGACATCAATGGCAAACGACCTAGACGATACGATTCGGGACAACGTCGCCGGCCCCGCGAAGGTTTCGGGCGATGCGGGTTCGGTCGAGCAGCACAAGCCGACCGAACAAGTCGAGGCAGCCAAGTTTCTCGCCTCGAAAGAAGCCGTCAAGAAGAAGGGCCGCGGTCTGCGGTTCAACAAGCTCGTCCCGCCGGCGGCCGATTGAAGTGTGGAACTGGTTTCGCAGACTCGTCGGCAAGGCTGGGAGTGACGGGGCATGCCTCCGTCCAATCCGGGTGGTGCGTGCCCGCTATGACGCGGCTGCGACCACGGAGGACAACCGCCGCCACTGGGCCAGCGCGGATGGGCGGAGCGCCAACGCGACCAACAGCCCCGAAGTGCGGCGGGTCCTCCGCAACCGGGCCCGTTACGAAGTCGCCAACAACAGCTACGCCCGCGGCATCGTCTCGACGCTGGCCAACGACGTAATCGGCACGGGGCCGCGGCTGCAGATGTTGACGCCGGACGCGGTCGCCAATCGGTTTGTGGAACGGGAGTTTGTCAGCTGGTCTCACGCTGTGAGGTTGGCCGAAAAGCTGCGGACCATGCGAGTGGCTCGGGCCGAAGACGGCGAGGGGTTTGGAATCCTCACGAACAACGAGCGGCTGGACACGCCGGTAACCTTGGATGTGAAGTTGGTCGAGGCGGACCAGGTCACCACGCCGGAGATGACCTACGAGCAGCCCAACGCCATCGACGGGATCGTGTTCGACGACTTTGGAAACCCGGCCGAGTACCACGTGCTGCGTTACCATCCGGGCGACGCCCGCATGGCGTTTGATTGGACCGTCGAGCGGCTTCCGGCGCGCGCCGTAGTCCACTACTTCCGTTGCGATCGGCCGGGGCAGTGCCGAGGCATTCCGGACATCACGCCGGCCTTGCCATTGTTCGCCCAGTTGCGACGGTTCACCCTTGCCGTGCTGGCCGCCGCTGAGACGGCCGCCGATTTCGCCGGGATCCTGTACACCGACGCGCCAGCCAACGGCGAGGCAGATGCGGCCGAACCATTCGAGTCCATCGAACTTGAAAAGCGTGCGCTGCTCACCATGCCCGGCGGCTGGAAGATGTCCCAGATGCAAGCCGAGCAACCGGCGACGACTTATGGGGAGTTCAAACGCGAGATCCTCAACGAAATCGCGAGTTGCCTGAACATGCCGTATAACGTCGCCGCCTGCAATTCATCGTCCTACAACTACGCCAGCGGGCGGCTCGATCACCAGGTTTACTATAAGTCGATTCGCGTTGAGCAGTCACAACTTGCGCTCACGGTGTTGGACCGTATCTTCTCGTCCTGGCTCGATGAAGCCGTGCTGATCGAGGGTTACCTGCCCGCCTCGCTGCGGACTCTGGATGCCGATCTGTCGCACCAGTGGATGTGGGACGGCAACGACCATGTTGATCCTCAGAAGGAAGCCAACGCGCAAGCGACCCGCCTGACGAATCACACCACCACCTTGGCCCACGAGTACGCCCGGCAGGGGCGCGACTGGGAAGCCGAACTCCGGCAACGGGCCAAGGAACTGGAACTCATGGCCGAACTCGGCCTGACTGTCGCTGCTGTTATCCCTTCGGTTTCACCTGAGGTCACTGATGAAATCCCTGAAGAATCCGCCGCGGACGCCTGAGCGGGTGCCGACGCGGCTACGCCTGTTCTGTGAGGACGGCGGTGGTATCCGCCTGGCAGCCGCTCTGCCGCTGGAAGGCGATAGGCCACCGCTCCGCCGGTTCAGCATGACCGCCTACACGGGCGGCGCCATGCAACTGAGCGGCTGGCGGTATCCGGTGGTCGTGGACCTGGCCGGCCTGCGCGTGCCGAAGAAGTCGCGGCCGATCCTGAAGGACCACAACCCGGGCCAGATCGTCGGGCACACGGACGAGATCACGGTCGCCGACCAGTCGCTGGAAGTGGCGGGCGTCGTCTCCGGGACCGGCGCCACGGCGCAGGAGATCATTGCGACTAGCGAGAACGGGTTCCCCTGGCAGTCGTCGATCGGTGCGACGGCCGAGAAAGTCGTGTTCATCACCGACGGCAAGACGGCATCGGCCAACGGCCGGGAGTTCACCGGGCCGGTGTACATCGCCCGCAAGTCGGTGTTGGGCGAGGTGAGTTTTGTGGCATTGGGTGCGGACGACGACACGTTCGCACGGGTGGCGGCGGAAGCCGGTCAGCAACAGTTGGAGGTAGCAACGATGGAATTCGAACAGTGGGCGGCGGATAACGGTTTCGTGATCGACCAGATGGATGCGGCCAACGTCGCCGGCTTGAAGGCGATGTTCGCGAAGCAACAGGCCCCGCCCGAACCCAAGCCGCAGCCCGCGGCCGACCAGACCATTCCCGATCCGGCGGCCGAGATGCGCGCCCAAGCAGTCGCCGAAGCCCGTCGCATCGCGGCCGTGCGCAAGGTCTGCAACGGCGAGCACTCGGACATCGAAGCCCAGGCCATCGAAGGCGGCTGGGATGAAACCAAGACCGAACTGGCCGTGCTGCGTGCCGCGCGTCCCAAGGCGCCCGCCGCGCACAGCGGTTCGGCCGTCTGCAACCCGACCGTCCTGGAAGCGGCGGCTTGCCTGTCGCTGCACTTCGACGAGCAGCAACTGGTCCGCGACTACGGCGAGCAGGTCATGAACGCGGCCTATCCGCTGCGCAGCATCGGCCTGCGGGAATTGGTCGCCGAGTGCGCCCGCTTCGAAGGCCTGGACGTGCCCCGCGTCTTTGGCGACGGCGTGGCCACGATCCGGGCCGGGCTCTCGACGATCAGTCTGCCCGGCATCTTCGAGAACGTGATGAACAAGACCCTGTTGGCGTCCTACGAAGCGGCCGCCATCGCGGCCTTCGATCTGTGCGCCGTCGGGTCCGTCAGCGACTTCAAGGAAGTCAGCCGCTACCGCCTGCTCGGCACCGGCGGCTTCGAGAAGGTCGCATCGGACGGCGAACTCAAGCACGGAAAGCTGTCGGAGCAGAAATTCGGCAACAAGGCCGAAACGTACGGCAAGATGATCCTCCTGTCGCGTCAGGACATCATCAACGACGACCTGGCGGCCTTCATGGAGATCCCGCAGACGATGGGGCGTGACGGGGCGCAGTTGGTCGACGAACTGTTCTTCGGCTTGCTGCTGGCGAATCCCAACAACTTCTTCGGCGCGGGGAACGGCAACTACCTGAGCGGCGCTGACACGGCTTTCGGTCCGGACTCCCTGACCAAGGCCAAGACGCAGTTCCGCAAGCAGAAGGCGGGGCCGGGCACCGCGGGCAAGGATCAGAAGCCGATCAACATCCGGCCCAAGTTCCTGGTCGTGCCGGTGGAACTGGAAACCGACGCGGAACTGCTGATGGGTTCGGCCCAGTTGATGATCGACGCCTCCGGGGCGAAGACCAAGATTCCGGTCGATAACCCCCACCGCAACAAGTACACAGTGATCTCGGCGCCGCACCTGTCGGACACCTTCTACACCGGGGCCAGCGGCAAGGCCTGGTACCTGTTCGCCGATCCGGCGGTGATCGCCGCCTTCGAGATCGTGTTCCTCAATGGCAATCGCACGCCGATCATCGAACGCGTGGAAGCGCCGCCGAACCAACTGGGCATCGGCTTCCGCGGCTACCTGGACGTGGGTGTCCGGGAACAGGATCCCCGCGGCGCGGTGAAGGTGGCTGGCGAGTGATCGGCGGCTGAGGACGGCGAATCCCTGGTGCTCGGTGCCTCGGCATCGATGGAACAGTTCAACTGAGGAGAAGCAATATGGCGCAAGCCGAATTCGTTCAAGACGGTGACGTAATCGACTACACGCCCGGCGCCGACGTGGATGCGGGCACGGTGGTGGTCCGCGAGGATCTGGTGGGCGTGACCAAGCGGGACATCAAGGCCAACGCGCTGGGTTCGCTGGCGGTGTCTGGGGTCTACGACCTGACCAAGGCGTCCGGCGCTGGCGTGACCTTCGCGGCCGGGGCCAAGGTGTACTGGGATGCCACCAACCACCGCGCCGTGGCAGCGGCCGGTGAAGGCGGCGTCAATAAGTTGGTCGGCAAGGCCACGGTCGCCGCCGCCAATGCGGATGCGACGGTCCGCACGCGGCTGAGCCAGTGAGCCATGTCTGACTTGCTAGAAGCTGGCATGGCCTGGTTGGCCAGCCAGCTAAAGGCCCATGTCTCTCGCCTGGTCGTTTACCAGCGGGATGACGACCAAGTCGCGGTTCAGGCCACGGTCGGCCGCACGCTGCTGAAGTTGGACGACGGCGAAGGCGGCGTGGTTCTGCAGTGGACGGATCGCGACTTCCTAATCTCGGCCGCCGATCTCGTCCTCGGCGGCCTTCCGACTCTGCCCCAGCCAGCCGACCGCATTCGCGAAACGCTCGGGGCGGTCACTCGCGTGTATGAGGTCATGGCGCCCGGCGACGAGCCACCGTGGCGCTACAGCGATCCGTACGGCAAGGTCCTGCGGATCCACACCAAGCTCGTGCTGACGGAGTGATGTCCATGAAGCTGCAACGATTTCTCTGGGCACTGGCCCTGTGTGTCGTGACGCCGGCCCTGATGCTGGCGCAGGTCAAGGTCGAACCGCGTTATGAACCGTACACCCCGATCGTGGCCGAGTGCATCGCGACGGTGCCGCCCGATGCGCAGGTCCAAGCCACGTGGTCGGTGACCGGCGCGGCCAAGGTCGTGCAGGTGTCGCCGGTGAAAATTCACGTTTGGGCGCCCCCAGGCACCTACGACGTGAGCCTGATCGGGATGTGGCTCAAGACGCGGGAGGTCAAGCTCGGCCAGGAGAAGGTACAAGTCCTGGAGAGCTTCGGCCTCTTGAACTCCAAGGGGACTTTCCAGGTCGGCCAGCCTGATCCTCCGAACCCACCGACCCCTCCGAACCCGCCAACCCCTCCCGATCCGCCGACGCCCCAACCACAGAAGGTAACGGCGGTGGTGATCGAGGAGAGCAGCCAACGCACGCCGGCCCAGGCCTCGGTGGTCTTGTCCCCCAACATCGCATCGTGGGTGCAGGCCGGCGGGCACAAGTGGTACGTGTTCGACCGCGATGCGGAGAACGCCGGCCGAGTTCCGGTGTGTGACAGCCGAGGTTGCCGTACCGAGCAGCGGGTCGGTCTGGACCCAGGCTTCAAACCATTCTTCGACGCCGCCCGTGGGAAACCCCTGCCGAGATTGGTGATCGCCGTCCAAGGCAAGGGCACGATCCTGTGCGAGGTTGCATTGCCGGCCACCGCCAGCGAGACGCTGGCCCTGCTCAAGAAATTCGGAGGCGAGTGAGATGGGCAAACTGATCGTCATCAACGAACGGAATTGGCGGACGCATATCGGCGACGGGGGCGTGATCCCTGCGGACCATCCCCACAGCGGCGGCGAGATGCGGATGTGCGGGACTCGCCCGCGCCGCAGCATCTATGGCTCGCTGCCCTACGCCGAGCCGATGCCCACTACGGATCTGATCCCTCGCACGCAATGGACGGACATGATCCGAGAAGGGGAACGCGAGAAGACGTTCCTGTCGCACCTGTTGGCGCGGGCCAAGATCCCCTGCCTGGACCAGGACGGGCTGCCCTACTGCCATGCGTTCTCGCCGGCCGCGGCCCTGATGGGACTGCGGGCCTTCCACGGCCTGCCGTTCGTGCTGCTGTCGGCCGGTTCGATCGGCGGCCCGGCCACCGGCTATGTGGCGCAAGGGGCGGCCATTGAAGACGACCTGGACGTGATCGTCAATCGCGGCGCAGCCTCGGTTGATTACGTGCCCATGATGCAGGTCAGCAAGTCGGGCTGGAAGTCGGGCGCCCCGGAAAACGCCCTGCTGCACCGGGTGACCGAGTGGTACGACCTGGGCGGCACGGGCCGCATGTTCGACGAGGTGATGTCGCTGCTGTTGCGGCGCATCCCGGTCTGCGTGGGCCTCAATTGGTGGTCGCACGCGGTGACTTACTTCGATCCGGTGATCGCGCCCAGCGGTCGGTTCGGAGTCCGGTTCCGCAACTCGTGGGGCACGGGTTACGGAGACGACGGGTACGCAGTGTTGGAAGAGGGACGTGGGACGCCGGATGACGCCTACGCCCCGCGGTCAATGTTTCTTTCCCAAGAGTGAGGTTTCTTTCCCAAGGGTTAGGAGGAGAAGTCGATGAGCGAGCAAGTTGGTGCGCAGGCGGTGGGTGCGGGTGCGGTCGTGTCGGGCGGCGGCCTGTTGGGTGCGTTGCTGCACGCCGGGATCCCGCTGCGGAAGGCCGTGTCGGTGTTGGGCGTGATCCTGGACGTGTACAAGCCGGGCATGTCGGCCGACCAGCTGGGGAAGGCCCTCAAGGCGAACCCCAAGGCGGTGCCGTGGCTGGATCTGCTGACGACCCTGCTGCCCTTGATCCTGCAGTTGCTGCAGGTGCTGTTTCCCAAGCCGACCCCGACGCCCTGAAGGGAGCCGGCGCCGGGCGGCTGGTGGACAGCGCCGGGCAAGACGTGTGAACCACAATCCCAAGTGTAAGGAGAGTCCGTGATGCGAGGTTTGATCTGTTTGTTGGGGTGCCTGTTCTTGGTGGTCGCGTTCCTGCCGGCTGCGGCCGATGCGCAGTGTCCGCGATGCGGGAACGTGCCCGCGGCGGCCTGCGATCCGCAGCCGACGCCGGCTGATCCGATCGCGGCCACGGCGCCGGTGACGGTCGGCCCGTTCATCGAGCGATCCGTCCTGGTACGGCGGTCCGGACCGTTTTGGAGCCGAGGGCCCGCGCGGCGGGTTGTTTCGTGGCCGTGGCGAGCCGTCCGGCAGACGCGAGTCGGCTGCGGAAGTTGCGGATGAGTGGCGGGTGAGAAGCTCGGCGCCAGCCTCCGGGCTGGCGCCGAGCGAGCGTAACAACGGAGGGAACAAGCATGCCGGGTGCAGAAGACGCAATTCGAGCAGCGGTCAATGACGGTTGGGTCGCGGTCTTGTTCGTGTGCATCGTGATCGGCGGGTTCTCGACGTTGGGCGTGATCATTCGCCAGATGTGGATCGCTCAGCGGGAGGCGACCGTCTTCCAGCAGACCACGCTGGTAAAGCTCGTCTCGGAGACCAACACAGCGCTGGCCAATTTCACCAACGCCGTGCACCTGCTGCAGACCACCGTGGAAGAACTGCGGCGGCGAAAGTGCCCGATGGGCAATGGCAACGAGGTCCGGTGCTGAGCCGGAGAATCGCCACATGGGTTTTTCAATTCAACCGAGACAGCGGGTACGCGAGGAACTTCGGTTCGCCGTGATCGGGCCGGACGGCTTGGGCCTCCCGCTGCGTCTACTTACCCAAACCGAAACCGAACAACTGGCTGGCGTGCTGAATCAGTACCTCGATGACGAAACGGTTGCAGACATGCTGGCGGCCGTGGCCAGCTTCCAGCGGGACGATTACGTCATGACGGATGCCGAGGCCCAGGCCCTGGGAGATCCGGCCAGGCGGAACGTGCCCAAGATCCCCGTGCGGCCCCTGCCGATTCGCCCCTGCTGCTGCCCCCGCTGAGAAGCCCGTTTTCACGGAGACCATATATATGTGTCTGCCGCGGCCATCCTGACCCTCGCCGACGCAGTCGTGGCGGAACTCAACGCGGCCGAGTTCGTCCTGCCGGTTCAGTCGCAACGTGGTTACCTGCCGACGTTTGAGTTGCCGGAGATGAGCCGGCTGCAGGTGACCGTGGTGCCCCGGCAGGACGACGGCCGCCTGGATACCCGCGAATCAACGGCCCACGAATACCAACTCGACATCGGCGTCCAGCAGAAACCCGAAAAGCTCGACAACACCCACCTGGATCCGCTGGTCCTGTTAACCCAGCAGATCGCCGATCACTTCCGATTCGGCCGGGTCGCGCACAGCAGCCTGGTCAGTCCCAAGATCCGCATTCTGTACCTGCAGGAACACCTGCAGAAATTCCACCAGTTCACCGCGGTCGTGACGCTCACGTTCAAAGGTTCGGCTCTTTAGCCGCTTACAGCCCTCTCACGCCCGAGAGTACTTCACGGCATGGGCAGCTTCCACCGGCTTTACGAACCCCTCGCGCACGAGGATCGGAAGTATCTCCTCCATCCTCCGCTGGCGGATGTTTGATCTCTCGGCAAGCTGCCACATGATAAGCGGTCCAGCCGCCCCGTCGAGCGCCGTGAAAACCGCCTTTCTCTCCTGCACACTTACGACGGTGGTAGTCGGTTTCGCCGGTGTTGGCGGCGATGAAGTGCTTCCTGTCGGAGCGGGTCTGTCCATCGGCCGTTTGGCAGGCGATGCCTCGCCCGACGTTCTTGGCGGAGTTGTTTGCTGCGCCGAAGACTGTGGCGCTGAAGGAGAATTCTCCGTTGCCGACGATATTGGGCGCGCTCCATTCCCAGTACTTTCCGGCTTTAGCGCGCCCGGAAGGCGATGGACACCCACGGGATTCAGCCGAGTGGTGGATTGCCCCGATCGCGGTTCAGTGGCTTCGGTCCCGGTTGCTTTTGGCGTTGCGGCGGTCGCTCCGTCCGACGCACTCTCGTCGGACTCCTCCGGGAAAAGATCTCGCCGTTGGACGATGTTTTCCTCCGCCGCATCAACCGTGTGCGCCCCCAGAGCTTCCATGCACTCGTTGCCGGAAACCTCTTCAATCCAATCGCGCGGAACTGCTTCGTCGTCTGTGACTATGTAGGGTTCAAGGCCGTGAGCGCGGATAGCGTCGATCAACTCTTCCATTGCCTTCGATTGGTTCGCATAGAAGACGCTGCCGCGAATCCGAATGAACTTCCACCCGCAACGCTCCAACATACGCTGGCGCGCCATGTCGGCCTCATAGCGGTCGGGGCCGTGCCAAGTATCCCCGTCGCATTCAATTGCGAGCCTGCGCTCTTTGTCCTCGACAACCCAGTCGATGAACCTCCCAGCAACTTCGTATTCCGAAATTAGCCGAAAACCTGCCCGGCTCAACGCTTCGCCAACGTCCTGCTGGAACTTGCTGATCTTGCGTCCATGAGTGTCAAGTTTCACTGTGCTTGCGTTGGGATTGTAGTAGAAATGCAACAAGTGACGGCGCATGCAATCCGGGTGCAAGTCGCTCTCACGGATGCTATGAAACAACCATGCTTGGTCGCGGGGACGCGAGGCAGCGACATTAAACCGCTGCTTGAACGTTTCACGAGTCAGCGGCGCAGAATGGCCTTCTCCCTCGACAGCTGCAATCATGCTGAGGAACACGATGTCTCGTTCATCCCCCTGAAAGCTATAAGGGTCGCCGCACAACAACCGCGTCTTTTCGTCCTTAAACGGCTGTGGGCCGATCCGCTCCAAGATCATGTTCTCAATCAGTTGTGCCTGTGCATGGCCTTGCAGGCAAATCACCCCGAATGATTTGCCCTTGTATCGTGGGTCGTTCAGGCAGTCAATCACAGTCTTGGCCACGGCCGCGGCCTCGGGGCGGTTAATGGCGTCTTGGGACTTGCCCTCACGATAACCGTCGTTCACAAACCGCACCTGAATTGGAGGCAAACGCGACGGTGGGTACTGCCGGAGCGGGATTAAAGGTGTGTCCGTGTAGCAAAGCTCGTTGGAGAAGCGGATGATCTCCGGCATACAGCGAAAGTGCTCGCGCAACGTGATGCGATTTCCGTAGCGCACGGCAGCTTGGTCAAAAAGGCTGGTGGCAGGGTCAAGTGTTTCGGAGAAGGGAACGCCATCAAGGTGCTGCTCCATCAACACCCTAACCTGGCTTCCATCGACGAATCCGCCTTCCGGCGAAATCTGCTTGTCGTCTCCGACAATCACACACTGCTTGGCAAGATATTGTAGAATCAAACCCTCCGGGCCGGTCTGGCTGGATTCGTCCACAATCACCACGTCGAAGATTTCCGGCTCTGCTTCGACCTGTTCCGCCACACGGTAGAGAGGCATGATCCATGCAGGAATGGCGTTGCGACACTGCTGCATGTACTTGCGAGCATCCCGGCGGTAGGTTTCTGCGTACTTGCCCGTTCCCTTCCCGATCTTCTTGACCATTTGTTGCCAAGCGGTCAGCGCACCCTGTTGCATGGGATTGCTCGCCAGCTTCTCCATGCAAGAGCTCCACGCTTTCAAGGCCACCAAAGTTCCGGTTGTTTCTTGAAGTTGGCATTCCGTTTGGGTTATCTCATCGGCAATGCCGGCCGAATGCTCCGTCGAAAACCGTTCCAGCCAAGCCGTGGCCCTTTTCCATGCCCACGCCCTGCCAAACGAGCCAAGACCTGTCGCCAAAGCCGGCCGCGTCTCAACAGACTTGATTGCATCCGCAAGCATCGGTGCCGATTCCCGAAGCCGCTTGTCAAGGGAAAGGCATTGCTCGGACAGAGACCGCTCATTGTGAAGCTCGGCAAGCCTTGCCAACTGCTCTCGGTAGGCCGCCACGTTGCCCTGCTCAGCCGCAGCAGCCAAGTCGTTCACGACCGGGTGAGGGTTTGCAATACATCGGCACTGGATGACCCTATCTACGATGCCGGAGAGAGCCGCCTGGGCATCCCTTACGTCCAACAAAGCAACTGCCGCCTGCGCATTGCCAAGCAGTTCTTGTCCCCAGCCTGTACCAGTGGGTGCTTTCGGATTTCCCTTCGTTTCGCCAAGGGCTTTTTCGGCCTCGGAAACGAGGTTGCTGAGTTGAAGGATTACCCTCAGAACGTTGCGGCACTGTTCGAGGCAAGCCAGGCGATGGCGCACGGTGCCCTTGGGGGCTTCAACGATGTCGCTCCATTCTTGCCAAGCGCGGTCCAAGGTTTCTTGTGCCCGCAACTGCGCAACAAGCGACGTGAGTACCGGCGGTGAATCGCATTGTCGTCCTGCCAGCCGAGTGTCTCGCCAAAGATGGACGCACCGCCTGACTACCTGCGCGCGGAATATCCAGAACCCCAGACCACGCCCAGATTCCATGTGGGCGAGAAGATCGGCTGCGTCGGCCAAGAGTTGCGCACGGGGAATCCCCGCCGGTGTTTCCAAGTCCACATCGCTGTCCTTACCGGCGGGGCCGCCAAGAGATTCGAGAGCCTTGCTGGTAGCACTCTCCAGGGAACTCCACGTCAGAGCGCGCCCCGCAAACACATCCTGCCGAACGCGAGCAATCCACGGGTCCGGTCTCTTTGCAAGCCAGTCGGAAAGCTGAATGAACCGCTGCGCGATCTTCCACAATTGCCCCAGCCGACCTCTTCCAACGTCGCAAAGGTTCCGCGCGAATGAACAATCAGCTTTCTCATCGAACTGCTTCAAGGCATCCCGACCCCGCGAACATGCGTCTGTTGCCTTCTCGAAATCGTCGACCGTCGGCAACCTATCAAGTGCAGGCAAGGCGTAGTCAAGCGAATGGTCACAGCATCGCTCCCAGAGAGAATGCAATTCGCCCAACTCTTCGTCGGTCAAGGGAGGCTCCGTTCCTTCGCCAATCTGGTCGGTTAGCCACGAAAGGCAGTGGCTATCATGCGATACTGCTTGCGCGATCGCCTGAGCCGTCCCCTGATAAGGCGTTCCAGGAACGGAATAGGCCGTAGTCTCTGACTCCCGTACTTCGCGCTGCCGCCGGCGCAAGGCTGCAAGCCGACTCTGCAATGATCTGCGATCCTGCGCCGTAGCGTCAATCTGCCGTTGGGCGTCAGCGGGGTTGATCGTGTTGACGTGGCGAAGAATGCCCTGCACCGAATGTTCGAGGTTCTGCCGTGATTCGGCATCTTCCCCAAGTAAACTGACGGTAAGTGGGAGAATCGCTTTGGGAATCTTGTCACGCAAAACCTTTAAGGCCCTGGGCGTCTGGCTGGTTACGAGAACGCGCTGGCCGCAGGCCAACAAGTGGCTGACAAGATTCACGATGGTATGGCTCTTGCCTGTCCCCGGCGGTCCTTGGACCAGAACCCCCGAATGACCACAGAGACGACGTATGATCGTAAGTTGCTCATCATTCGTTGGCAGCGGAAACAGTATTTCTTCGGGCGCGGAGGTGACTTCCGAAAGCGAGGGGTGCTGCCCATCCGACTCGTCAAATGCGCCACAGAGATTACGAACGCCAGGAGGAATGCACTTTCCCTCACTTAATCCTTTGACGATTTTCTTGAGCACTTCGCGCATCGTCTGGGCACCGCGCTTGCGCAATACCAAGATGGGCGCGAATGCCATGTGCGGCGCGCGCGTTGTGCGGTCTGGGCACGCCAGCGTGTCGTGGTAAACGGCGTCAGCCGCCGAAGGCAAGGTTTGGAGCCAGCCCTTCAGTATCGGAGTAACGACGGCCCGATTCCACGGGGATTCGAGCGCGGAAACCTTCTCCTCGATTTGTCGTTGATCCTGGATTGGTGGCCGCTCGTTGACCTCGATCATGTCCTGCTCGACCGCGAAATTCGCTCCATCGACTGCGGGAGCAATGGTGATGCAGCCAGATTCGCGTTCGAGGGCAATCGTCACCCGTGCTGTTACAATCGGCCGGCGCACCTTGTGGTCGCTGGTGGTGGTCCATAGGAGCACGCCAACGCCAAGAAGCAGTTCGTACTGCTCGCCACGTCGTTGCTGTTCCTGGTAGATCGCAAAGAGCTTGCGATACGCCCTCTGGACTCTCTCCCATCGCTGATACTGCGTGCTCCAGGGACGCCATTTCGTTTCAAGATACTTGCCCCAGGCGACGGCGAGGTGCGGGTGGTCGCGCAACAATAGCCTCGGAGGCGGCGTCCAAGCGGATTCGTCGCCATCCGCTGTGCCGCCCGGAACCCACTTGGGATCGACGATTTCGTCGTAAAGCTTTGGTTCTGCTGCAAGCTCCTCCAAGCTCGCGGCATCAAACCAATGTTCGCACTCGGCGGGTGGCCCGGGTAGGACTGGCCTGACGGGCTTGTTGATGCGCAACCAGTTCTCTTCGTCAGTTGTCTCCCCTCCGTCCCAAGCCGGGGTGTAGCATTCCTTTTCACACGGCAATTCACTGAACCAGAAGACGGCCTCGTAAGACGTTACGTCACGCACATTCTTCGCGCGAAGCTCGGCGAGGGCACTCAGATACCGGAACAGCCGGATCGCTTTTTCCCGGATGGGGTCCGGCTCGGATCCCCCGAGGCTGGGCATGTCGTTTGATGGCGTAGTTTGGGACATAGGCTTCGCCGCTGAGTACCGCTTGGATGCGTGCCTCACGAGGATTACCGTTTGCGGTGTGCCGTGTGCGACGCAAACCTCGGTCACGCATTGGACGCCGTCAGGATTGGGGGCGGGCTGCACGTTCCTTCTTGCGCGATTGACGCAGGGCTGACTGAAGCATCCGCAACGTCTCCACGTCCCGCCCCGGTTGCCCCTCCGCTGTCTGTGCCTCCCGTTCGAGCCACGATCGGCGCTGCTCGTTCGGTAGTCGTTCTAACAAGTCCGTGAGTTCACGTCGAACCTCGGAGAGCTTCTTCTTGCCAATCATGTTAACTCCTTCAAGAGCAATCGTAGTTGCTCAATGGCTCGCACTGCCGCCGCCGCTGTCAGTCCGACGGTGGCGAGATCCACGGTCGCTTTCCAGACCAAATGCTCGGCGTCGCGGATCTTGCCCACAAGCAGTGATCCAATCAGGGACGCCAAAACCTCCTCCTGAATGCCGCCGCCCAGCTTCCGGCCGATGGGTGCCAACGCCCGGTCACGCAGCAATCGCTGGTGACCGCACTCGTGCGCTATGATTGCCTCCAGGCTGAAATCCTCGGCATCGCGGTCACGCTCAAACGCTTCGGCGTACACCACCAGCAGATCCGTACAATCGGTTGGCCCCACGCAGAATTGGGCACCACCGGTCTGGCTGTACACGTGACGGTACTCGACGCTTCCCCGAAAACCAAAGGAACGGGCAATCCGTGCAAGCCGCTGCCGCCGGGCAGATGCCTCATGCGTCTGGATGGGTTTGGGGGTTCGCCGGGACATGTCCCCAGCATATCCCATTAGCCGGTCCGGGGAAAGGCATTGCGCACTCCGGCAACTGGGAGGCGGGAGACGCTGGGCAAGTACGCACCCGCCGGCAAGACGGCGCCGGACTGCAAAGGGGCGATCGGCGTCAGTCCGGACAGCGTGGATGGTGCCGACATCGTGGTGCCGACCTACAGCTTCTCCGAGACGCACTTCATCCCCGAAGCACTCGTCACGCCCGCCTACAAGGCGATCCTGTTCTACCTGACGGGCAAAGTGAACAACGCACCGTGGCATGGTTTTGCACGCGGCGAAGTGCTGTTCCTGGGGGCCAGCGGATCGAATCGGGGTGATGGCTACTGGGAGATCAGCTTCCGGTTCTCGGCCAGCCCGAACATGACCAACCTGCAGGTCGGCAGCATCACGATCCCGGCCAAACCGGGCTGGGCCTACGTCTGGTTCCGCTACCAGGACACGTCCGACGCCCACCAGTTGATCAAGCGGCCCGTCGCGGCCTACGTCGAGCGGGTTTACGACGAGGGCGACTTCATCCAGATTGGGATCGGAGCATGACCGGCGACGCCTTCAAAAAAGTGCTGCCCGGCGACACGCTGGACATCGGCGCCGCCACTTGGAACGCCGTGATGGAGTCGGTGCGCGCTCAGCGCGGACGCCTGCACGACGTGGTCCAGGAAGCGGAGCGTGAGATCCGGTCCAGCACGCTCGCGCTGATCAAGAACGCCACCGGATCGAACTTGGAGCGATTTTCGGTTGTGGCGCTGCGGGGGCCGATCATTGATCCCTCAATACCGATTCCGGGCCAGGTTGACGAGTTCGCCAGCCGTCTGAACCTAATTGGTGGGCTGCCTGCCGAACCGACCAAGTGCTGCCGCTTCGCCGTCATGTTCCAACCCGTGGAACTGAACGGGATCGGCCGCGGCGTCGTGGCCGGAGTGACGCCGGTGCGAATCAGCGTCATTCGCGAGACAGACACCTTCGCCGAGGTCGATCCCGGCAACACAAGCTCGCTGCGGACTGTGCCCTACGGTACGGCCCGAATCCTGTGGAAGGAAGAGGGGCTGGGACTGAAATGGGCCATCGTGCGGATCAGCGACCGACCGCGGTTTGCGGTGTTCGAACTGCCGAGCAACGCGTGGGGCATCGGCTATCCGGAACCGCCGCTCAGTAGCGACGGCAATGTGATCTGCCGGGAGCGGTTGGAACCCGACGGTTGGGCCAAGATGCCCGGCTGCCGGCCCGTGTTCTACTTCAAGGAAGGCTACACCTATGACGCCGACTCCCAGGAACCGACCGAAACCGTCTGGCACGCGGTCGGTTGTCCAGGTACCGAACGCAAAGAGGTTGTCCAGTTGCACAAGGCCGAGGGCCTCTGGCCATCGAAGTACGGCTGCCGCGATTGGGTCTGGTGCCACTGGAACGATCACGAATGCCGCTGGCAAATCCTGGGCACCTATGAGGACCATTGGCGATTCAAGTTGCTCGGGCCCCTGGAACCGTGCCGCGAGGCGGCGGCGCAGCTCGTCCTGTACGATCCCCTGCAGGAGAAGTGGCGGACCGTAGGCTTGACGTTCACGGTCTGCTCGCCCAAGGACTTCCCCCTGACGTCCGAGATCATCCCGGCCGGCAGTTGCGGGATCGCCAAGCACTGGGCGGATAGCTGCAAGTGGGAACTGCTGCAGTGGAACGAGTCGTGCCTTTGCTCTTCGTCGAGTTCCAGTTCGTCGTCGTCCTCTTCCTCCAGTTCGTCCTCGTCGTCTTCCTCCTCCTCGTCGAGCGAGTCTTCCTCGAGTAGCGAATCCTCGTCGTCGAGCGAATCGTCTTCGAGCAGCGAACCGCCGTCGAGTAGCGAACCTTCGTCATCGTCCAGCGAGCCTTCGTCGAGTAGTGAACCGCCGTCGTCGAGCGAGCCACCGCCGTCCAGCAGTGAGCCGCCTCCGTCGAGCAGCGAACCCCCGCCGTCGTCGAGCGAACCGCCTCCGTCCAGCAGCGAACCGCCAAGCAGCAATCCGTCCTGCCCGCCAGGCAACGGCCTGACCGGCACGGTCGATGTCTTGATCCCCTGCCCGACGCGATCCGGTGACTCGATCACGTTCCCAGTCATGCGGCTGACGTTCGTCTGCGGCCAATTGCGGTCGACAGCGGGCGCCGGCACGTGCGCCGTGCCTGTCTGCGGGTGCGATTCCAGCAGCGAACCGTCGAGCAGCGGCCCGCCGCAAGTCCTGCGTGAGGCGGAATGCCGCGGCGGCACGGCATTGTTCACGCGGGAGGTGAAGATCTACGGTGCTAAGCAAATCACCACAGGGCAGTGGGTCGAGGAGCAATGCAGTCCGCCGTGCCCGTCGAGTTCGGAATGCCCGGACTGCCCACCGTGCCCGTCGTGTCCCAGTTCATCCGAACCGCCGTCGTCCGGCCTGACTGCCGCGGCGTTCCGGGCGATGCCGTTGGCTCCGTACCAGGCCGCGGTGCAGTCGTACTGGGACGTGGACTCGCCGGCCAACAGCCTGGTCTGGTTCCCCGATCCGGACGAGGAGTCGCTCCCGGAGGGCTACCGCATCTATCGCCGGGCCGCCAACGAGGCGGAACCGACGCTGTTGGCCACGGTCGGCTTGACCTACGCCTACACCGACGCCACGGCCGCTCCCGGCGTGGTCTACGAGTACACGATCGCCGGCTTCCACGGACGTGTCGAAAGCCGGCCGGTCTCCCTGGCCATCCGCACCGCGGACGGCGAAGGACAACCTGAAACCATTTCATGAGGCAAGACGTATGACGCCCGACCCGAACTTCCGCCAAACTGTCCAGGCATTCCTCGAATCGCTGCCACCCTGCCCGATCCGGACAGCGGAGCGAGGCATCGTGACCTGCGCGGGCGGCGACAAGTACCAGGCCAATGCCTACGTCGTGGCCCGTTTGCTCCGGCAGCACGGCTGCACTCTGCCGATTGAGTGCTGGTATGACGGGCGCACCGAGGCCGATCCGATCTGGGAACGCATGGTGACCCCGCTGGACGTCAAATTGGTAGACGCCTGTTCGCTCGGCTTCGAGGGATTCCCTCGCGGGACCACTGCCAAGTACCTCGGCAAATACTCGTATCCCGCGGCCGCGGTCAACGGCTATGCGCTCAAGTGCTTTGCGCTGGCGCACACCGGGTTCCAGGAAGCGCTGTTCCTGGACGCCGACAACTGTCCCGCGGCCGATCCGACTTTCCTCTTCGACACGCCGGCCTACCAGGCCGCCGGACATCTATTTTGGCCGGACTGCCCGGACGGAAATCACGGTCCGGTGCTCACAGGCTTCGGGTTGCCCGACGGCAAGACGCCCGGATTCGACTCGGGCCAGATGCTTCTGGACACAGTTGGCAACTGGCGTTTGCTGGCGCTGACGAATTGGCTGCAGGACCAAGCCGACTACACCTACCAGTTCTCCTGGGGCGACAAGGACCTGTTCCTGGCCGCCTGTCTGCTGCTGGGCATCAAACCGGCGCTGACGCCCCAGGGCGTCTCGGCGTTGGATCACCGGGCAATCATTCAGCCCGGCCTGGATGGGCGCCCGTTGTTCTTCCATCGTGCCGGCGAGAGCAAGCTCCGGCCCTGGGGACCCAACGTGCCGATCCACGAGTTCCCCTGGAACGCCGAGTCCGTCCGCTACCTGGCCGAGTGGCGGAACCTGAAACGCCTGTGGAACGTGTCGAAGTCCCGTCAGAAGCTCGAAGCCGACGCCTTCCGCGGCATCAAGGTCGTGCCGCTGGAGAACGGCGTCTCGGCCTGCCGGGTGCTCGGCGACACCACGATTCTGGTCCACGATTGTGACCAGTTGATCGGGCCGTGCCTAAAGAGGGACGGCTATTGGGAGTCCTTCTATGCGCTGGCCTGCCAACGCCGCATCCAGCCCGGCTGGTACTGTGTCGACGTCGGCGCCAACTACGGCTATTACGCCACGCTGTTCGCCAAGATCGTGGGCCGCCACGGCCGGGTCATGGCCTTGGAACCGAACCCCAGTGTGGTCGAGTTACTCGAGCAGACACTGCGGCTGAACAACCTGGAGTGCCCGCTGGAAATCCTGCCCATCGCCGCCTCCCATGAACCCGGCAAGATGCAGTTCTGGACGGCCGCCGACAACGTCAGCAACGCCTCGTTCTTCCGACACATCGCGGCTCACGACTCGGCCGCCATCGAGGTCCGCACCGACACGTTAGACCGCCTGCTGGCTCCGTGGCACAAGGTCGACCTCGTGAAGATCGACGCCGAGGGGGCTGAGGAGTGGATCTGGGAGGGCATGCAGGAAACCGTGGCCCGCGGCGCTCGCGTGATGATGGAAGTCCAGATGTCGCGGTACCAGGATCCGGCCGCCTTCTGGCGCAAGATCAAGCAGCGGTTCCCGCTGCCCTGCTACATCGACTACGACGGCCTCGTGAAGCCGGTGCCGGAGTACCAACTGTTCGAGGGCGATCGTCACGACTGGATGCTTTGGTTGGAACCGTAACCTGCGGAGTCTCGATATGCGAATTTTCCTCTTGGGCTATCCCGGAGATCTCGGCGGGGCCTGCACCGAAGCCTGGGCAACCGTGAAGCTCTGGCGTCAGTTCGGTGTGGACGTCCACTTGGTCCCCACCTGGGGCTGCGACCTGCGCTGGCGCCAACGCTGCGACGCCCTGGGCTGCACGACGCACGACGCCACCGACCAGACGCTGCACCAGGTTCCCGGCCTGGCCGGCTCGGTCGTCGTCGCCTTCTGCAACTCAGCCTTCCTGGCCAACGCCCACAAACTCCGGGAATTGGACTGCCGGCTGGGGTTCTGCAACTGCATGACCTGGCTATTCAACGCCGAACGCGAGTTCTGCAAGGCGCACGGCCCGTTCGACGCCTACATGTTCCAGTCCGAGTTCCAGCGGTCGATGCTCGAACCGGAGCTGACGCAGCTTGGCTACAAGCCGGACCAGGGGCATCTGATCCGCGGTGCGTTCGAACTGGACGGCTGGACGTTTTCGCCCCGGCCGCACGCCAAGGGCGAACCGTTCGTCGTGGGCCGCGCCGCGCGCCCGGACAAGGACAAGTGGTCGAGCAACACCTGGTCGATCTACCAACGCATCCAGTACCGCCACAAGCGGGCCCTGATGCTGGGCATGGACGAGAAGACCCGCGAGAAGCTCGGCAAGCCGCCCGCCTGGGCCGACTGCCTGCAGCCGATGGCCCTCTCGGCGCAGGACTTCTTCCGGCAACTGCACTGCACGCTGCCGATCAACGGCGGTGCGCGGGAGAACTGGCCTCGCGTGGGCCTGGAGGCGATGGCGGCCGGCGTACCGATCGTGGCGCAGGACCAGTGGGGCTGGAAGGAGATGATCCAGCACGGCGTGACCGGGTTCCTGGGCGACTGCGACGAAGAACTGGCCCACTACACAGCGCTGCTGGCCTACGACGAGGACCTGCGGCTGGGGATCGCTCACGCTGCCCGGCGCCACCTGGTCGACGAACTGGCACACCCCGACGTGCTGTGGGCCGGCTGGCGACGCCTTTTCCAGTCCCTGGGCGAGCGCGTCAGTGACGTGCCCGGCATCCCGGACGCCCATACGTTCCACGCAACACAAGCCGAGGAGGTGGCCGCATGAATTACCGGCTCGCCATTGTGACGACAGATCGCCCGGAGCGTTACCTGCATCTGACGCTCGTTAGCCTGCTGGCAACGGGTTGGACCGATCCCGTGGACATTTACGCCGACGCCCGGATTCCCGATTCGGCCTGGCCGCTGGATCACCACGACCAGTTCCGCTTCCACCGGACCAGCCGGCGACCGCAGTCGACCCTCGCCAACTTCGCCGCTGCGCTGTCCGCCAGTCCTACAGACCAGGACTTGCTGATCCTGGAAGACGATGTTGTGTTCGCCAACGGCTGGCAGCGGGTCGTGGACCGCATCCGGCAGGGCCTGGGCGGCACCGAGTACCTGCTGTCGTTGTACTGGTGCTGTGAGCGTATCCCGGAACTCACGGACCTGCCGATCGTCTCGTGCCCCCACAACCTGTTCACTTGCAGCCAGGCCCTGCTGCTGCAGGCGTCCTATCTGCCGGCACTAACCTGACGGTGGGCGACTTCATGACGGCCAAGAGCATCCCCATCTACATTGCCCAACCATCGCTCGTGCAGCACTGGGGCAAGCGTTCCGCGGCGGGCAGTTTCTATCAACAGTCGCCGACCTTCCGCGGCGACGCCGAGGAGAACCACCGATGATCACAGGCGTCCTGATGAACTGGAGACGGCCGGCGAACGTGGCCCGCATCGTGGCGGACTGGCACGCCGGCGGGATCGTCACCGAGGCGATCGTCTGGAACAACAATCCCGATCCGAAGTTCGCTGTGCCCCAGGGCCTGCCAGCCAAGCTTATCAGCACGCGGCAGGACCTGGGCCTATACACGCGGTTTGCCGCCGCCTGCTTGGCGGCAAACGAGTGCGTGCTGATTCAGGATGACGACTTGGAACTGTCCGTCGAATCGTTGCGCCGGCTGTACGAAGCGTGGCAGGGCGATCCCGACGTCCTGCACGGCGTCTTCGGGCGGGCGCCGAAATGGGACGGAAGCTACGCCAAGAACATCGTGGGCAACGGCAATGTGCCCGTGGTCCTGACCCGCGTCCTGCTTGCCCATCGCCGCTACGCAGCCGAGTTCTTCAAGGTGGCACCCGCGTTCGAGGCCATCCAGCGGGACGGCCGCCCGTGTGGCAACGGCGAAGACATCATTCTTAGCTACACCGCCAGGAGTGCGTCGGGCCGACTCAACCGGGTCCACGGCATTCCGGTCCACGAGCTGCCTGCCCCGCACGCGATCCACGGCCGCAACTGGGCCGCCCACATCGCCCACCGCACCCGTCTGCTGAAGGCCTGTGAGGCCTGGCTACAGCCGTCCGCCAAGGTGGACGACGTAGTGCAGCCGGAGATTCGCTACTGCGACGAATTGCAGCCGGACAGAACCATGAAGAGTTGGGAGGAGTTGCACGCATCATGAAATTGGCTGCCATCTGCTGTACTTACCTCCGGCCCAAGGAACTGGCCTTCGTCATCGAGTGCTTCCTGCGTCAGGATTACCCGGCGGAGTTGCGTGAACTGATCGTGCTCGACGACGCCGGCCAGTACGCCAACCAGGCGGGCAACCGGTGGCGTCTGGTCTCACTGCCGGTCCGCTTCCGCACGCTGGGCGAGAAGCGGAACGCCAGCGCGGCCTTGGTGTCGCCCGACGTGGACGCCTACTGCGTGTGGGACGACGACGACATCTACCTGCCCTGGCACTTCTCGGCCGCGGCTGCCGCCCTGAAGGAGGCTGACTACACCATTCCGACCGTGATCTACACGGACAAGCGGTATCGGCTGGAGCGGAAGGCGAACCAGTACCTGTTCCACGGGGCATGGGCGTTCCGGCGCGAGGCATTCGAGCGGGTCGGCGGCTATCCCTGGATTCAGAGCGGGCAGGACCAGGGGCTGTTGCGCCGCTTCAAGACTGCCCAACTGCGGCGGGCCGATCCGATCCAGCAGGATCCTCGCCCCAGCTATATCTACCGATGGTGCACTATCCCAGGCAACCGGCATATCTCCGCGATGGGCAAGGACGGCTACGAGCGGCTCGGCGAAGTCTCGGCCGCACCTGTGACCACGCTGGTGCCCCGCTGGGATCGTGACTGGGTGAAACTGCACGAAGCGGCCTCGGCTACGAAGTAGGAGACCACATGCTCGACCACGAACTGGCCATCTGTCGTTTCATCCGCGGCACTCCCGGCGCCCTCTACGACATCGGCGTCGGTCCCAAGAGCGAGTGGCGCAAGCTGGCCCTTGCCTACCCGCGGATGCGAGTCTGTGGCTGCGAGCCGCACCCGGCCCAGCACGAAGCCCTGCGGAAAGCCAAATTCCCGGGGCCACTGATCAAGGCCGCGATCGGCGAGCAGGAGGGTGTGGCCATGCTGCATGTGCCGACGCACGATCTGAAGTGCTGCAGCCTGCTGGCGGTGCCCTACGCCAACACGACCTGCGAAGTCGAGGTCTGGACGCTCGACCGGTTCGACAAAGAGGTGGGCTGCCCCAACCGCATTCTGCTGTGGCTCGACGTCGAGGGCAGCGAACTGTCATCGCTACGCAGCGCACCCCGCCTGCTCGCGTCGGGCCGGATTCGCTGGATCAACCTCGAAGAACGGCGCAACGGCCACTGTCCCGCGCCGGGCTGGTGCGATCCGCGGGAACTCCACGCGTTCCTTGCAGAGCACGGCTACGTCCGGATCGCCGACTACAACCGCCACCCGACGCATCAGGACGCGATCTACGCGCACAGGGAGGAACCATGCTCCGCGTCATCACGATGACCGCCTACCGCCGGCCGGCTTACACCCGCCAAGTACTCGCTGCCCTGGCCCAGTGCGATGGCATCGCCGACTGGCTGCTGCTGCCCAACGTCGAGCCCGGCCACGAGGAGGTGATCGATGCCTTCCGCCAGTGGTCTGCCTGCGAGTCTCGCCTCGCTGTGAACAAGGAACGCATGGGCCTGAACCGCAACACCCAGGAGGCCCTGGTACGCGCCCTCCTGCTGCGGGCCGCAGTCGTCGTCCACCTGGAAGACGACACCGTGCCCAGCGCCGACGCCCTGCGGTACTTTGACTGGGCCGTGCGCGAGATGCTGATCCCGGACGTGAAGTCGAAGGATGGGCACCAGATCACCATCGTGTCCGGCTACAACAAGCCGAAGACCCAGCCGCGGCCGGACCAATCGCACGTCTGTGACACTCGCCCGATCTGGACGCCCTGGGGCTGGGCGATGGATCGATCGCGGCTTTCGTGGCTCTTGGCCAACTGGTGCACGGGCAACCAGAAGTGCTTCACGTGCAAGATCAAGGCCCAGTACCGCCGCACGCGACGTGAGCTGTTCCCGCTGCTCAGCCGCATCCAGAACATCGGCTACGACCTCGGGGAAAACGGACGAACGCCGGAGTGGTACAGGGCAAATCACAAGACGCCGTGGGTGGCGGGGCGGGTGGGGAGAGGGCGTTTTCGTGTCACGTGAAGGTCGCCGTCGCGACGCGATTCTCGCACCCTGAATGTTGCCTGTCGTTGGCCGGTGATACAATGCGCCGGTGGCCATGCTAATCTGGCCGTGGACTTATATGGTCACGTACTGGGCAGAAGCGGTGGCCCCTTGCGACTTATTTGATGCGGTTCGGACAGTGGCAAGAGCAGATATTCCACGATTCGGCCCGTTGTTTTGGAGCACGCTCGCCGTTGCGTGCGCATTGATTGTCGTGTCTGTCGGTTGGGTAGCTATACCCGCCACGTGGGAGGGGATGAGGTATCGATACTTGGTCGGGAGGCTTGGCGCCGATGACCCCAACGTTCGGCAATCCGCGATGGACGAACTGTTGCGGAGGGGTGGCGATCCAATGCCGGCCTTGATTGATCTGCTGGATCACCCGAATAGCGATATCCGTAGGTTCGCGACACGCGAATTGATCTGGCTGAGGCCGAAGCCTCGCACGGCGATTTTGCCTCTTGCCAGCGCATTGGAAGATGAAGACGACGAGGTGCGGTGCAATTCCGCCTGGGCATTGGGGTATATCGGCGAGAATTCGGGTCCCGACCTCGCGGAAGAGGAAGAAGCCGCCGTCCGAGCACTTTGCCAAGCGGCCAGCGACAAATGCGCAAACGTGCGGATTACTTCCATCGGCGCTTTGGCGAACTTCGGATCCAAGTCGGCGCGGACGGAACCGGCGCTACGGAGCGCGTTGACCGACAATGACATTTGCGTGCGCATGGCTGCAGCATGGGCGCTGACGCAAATCAGCACGCAGTACTTGGAGCAGTCACTCCCAGTATTCATCGAGGGACTAACGGTCGACGACCCGGAAGTTCAAAAGACCGCGGCTTTCTACCTTGGAGAACTGAAAACTGCTGCAAAGGACGCGATACCCGAATTGACCAAATTGCTTGCCCGTCGTAACCGCGATCTTAGAGCCAGTGCCGCGAAGACTTTGGCCAAGCTCGGCCCGGCGGCGGCGGCAGCCGTTCCGGCCTTGACTACAGTACTAGAGAGTGACGACGACTACTTCGTCCGGTGCGACGCGGCGGAAGCTCTAGGGCAAATCGGACCCGCCGCCGCATCGGCAGTTCCTGCCCTGCGAGACGTGCTGAATGATGGCGGCAGCCTCTCGGACATCGCACCACAGGCGATTGGCAGAATCATATCCGGCGCCGGGAGTGAAGCAGATCAAGAGTGAACTGCCAGCCACGTGGGGGGCGGAGCCGTCGCTCTCCACAAGGTCTTGGGAATCCAGCTCCATGAGTACCCAACGATGAAATTCCTCGACCGGACCTGCCCGGCCACTCCGCGCATTGTGCCGCTCGGCGGAGGCTGCAATATCAGGGGAAACGGGGCGCGACTTTCGACCCGCTGGCCTTGAAGTTGGCGTAGGCTACGTGTCGATGGGTGGACTGCAGCCGGCGGCGGCAGGGAGTCGGGGTGGTGGTCGGCACGGTGGTCATCGCTCGATTTGGAGGTTTGACAGTGCCTTCTGGAGTTCGGGCGCGCCAGCGTCGGTGGCCTTGGTGTTGGGAAGAGTAAGACCTTGGAGTCCGATCGTCGCTCGAATGTTGTCGAGTTCCACCCCGCCGATCTCAAAGTCTCCTGCAATGGTGGCCGCAAACCTTCTGTTAAGCAGTCGAGACTTATTGCGAAGCTCGCGTAACTCCTCTTGCTGCTGCAAGAATTGTCTGATGTTTTTGCTGAGCCAGCCGAACCCGCAGCCAAACATCAGCATCAATACCATCAGCGTCCGCAGGCTGAGCTGCAGCCAGCGGCGGCGGGACATCGGGGTGGTGGTCGGTGCGGTGGTCATCGCTCGATTTGCAGGTTTGACAGTGCCTTCTGAAGTTCGGCCGCGCCGGCGGCCGTGACTTGGGTGCCTCGCTGGAAATCTGGCTGGCGATTTTCGAATTGGTTTCTCAGACGGGTATCCTTACCTCCCCTGGCGGTCGAAAATTACTTCACAATGAGGAAGCGATGATCTAAGTTGGACGACACCTTGAGGCGTCATGTCGGTGCCGTATACCACCAGTCGCCGCAGTCTCGGCATGGAACCCAGGCGGGCCACGCTCGCATCTCCGATCTTCGTGTGCGAGACGTCTAATCGCTGAAGACCGCCCAGTCGAGACACGTAGACCATTCCTGCGTCGGACATCTCCGTGTTTGACAGTCTCACGTACTCCAGGCACCGGAATCCGGACAAGCATTTCAGATCGTCATCCTTTATCCGGCATCCGGATAGATCGACTCCATCGACACTGGCGAAGAAATCCTCGCCAAGCAGCCTACGAGCCGAGTGCCAAACCCCAAGGGGTTCACGCCCACGGTGTCTTTCGATTGATTCCCACGAGTACATCACGACCCCTCCCAGCTCTCCAGTCGCCTGTACCGCCTCTCGCTGCCTTCTCGCCTGCTCGATCTTTAACGCCAACCACCCCAGCCCGCACCCAAACGCCAGCATCAGCACCAACAGCGTCCGCAGGCTGAACTGCAGCCAGCGGCGGCGGGGTTTCGGGGTGGTGGTCGGATTGGTGGTCATTTCGGCCTACGAGTTTGCGAATAAATCCCCGACTAATCCACTTTGTCGGAAGTTCAAGACGCCGCCACCGCTTGGTACACCGTGTAAATGACGACACATAGTACGATCAATAGGTTGGGAGCATTGGCGAGCAGAAGCCATCTCGCTGCTCGGCTCCTCCGACAGCAACACAGAGCTGCGATTGAGCTTACGATCGCAAATAGCGCAATCGCCGAGAAGTAATGCAATAACAACGCGCCGGTTATCAGAAGTGTGCAGGTCAGCCCCCAGTCGGGCGGAATCGCCGGCGGAAGACAGAACAAAAGCGCCAGAGCTGCGGCGAGCGAGTTTCCCAGAGCACAGGTGAAGTACGAAACGCGTAGTGCCCTTCGATCCAGGGTGAATGAAATCAGGCCATAGCCGATCACAAAGCTCGTGCCAACCGCAAACGCCCCGATTTCAGGCACCAAGGCGTACCCGGCTGGATGGACAGCCACAACCAGGATGGCATAGAAGGCGATGCAGGCGAGCAGGTCGCGTAACGAAAATCGCAGGCGAATACGCATCGTTGAGGCCAGCCAATTTAGCATCATCGTCCGCAGGCTGAACTGGAGCCAGCGGCGGCGGGGAATCGGGGCGGTGGGTGGGGGCGTGTTCATCGAGTGATCTTCACATTCGGTAATGCCTTCTGGAGTCCGTTGACGCCTGCGGCGGTTACCAGGGTTCTCGACAGGCTCAGCGTCTGGAGTTTGGTCAACCCCGCAAGGTGCTTCAGCCCGGCGTCCGTGACCTTGGTCCACGCCAAATCCAGCGTCTGGAGTTTGGTCAACCCTGCAAGGTTCTTTAGCCCGGCGTCCGTCACCAGGTCGCCAGTCAGGTACGCCGTCTGGAGTTGCGTGAGTCTTGCAAGATGCTCCAAACCGGTGTCTGTGACCTCAGTGTAACTCAAATCGAGCGTTTGGAGTTGGGTCAACCCTTTGAGGTGCACCAACCCGGCGTCCGTGACCTTTGGGGAATGCAGACGCAACGTGTGGAGTTGAGTCAATCCTGCGAGGTGTACTAGCCCGGCGTCTGTGACCTGGGCGTACCTCATGTCCAACGTCTGAAGTCGGGTTAACGCTGCGAGGTGTGCCAAGCCGGCGTCCGTGACCTGGGTGTTCGGCAGGCTCAGCGTCTGGAGTTGCGTCAATCTTTCAAGGTGTTCTAGCCCGGCATCCGTGAGCTTGGTGCGGCCCATGTTCACCGTTTGGAGTTGGGTCAATGTTTTGAGGCATCCCAGCCCGACTCCCGTGACCTTGGTGTCCGACAGGCTCAGCGTCTGGAGTTTGGTCAATGCTTCAAGGTGTTCGAGCCCAACGTCTGTGACCTTGGTGTTCGACAAGCTCAGCGTGCGGAGTTGGCTCAAGTCTTTGAGGCATCCCAGCCCGGCGCCCGTGACCTGGCTGTTCGGCAGGTTCAGCGTCTGGAGTTGCGTCAATCCTTCAAGGTGTTTCAGCCCGGCGTCCGTGAGCTGGGGGAGTGACAGGTGAAGCGTGTGCAGTTGGGGAAATCCTTTGAGGCACTCCAGTCCGGCGTCCGTGACCTTGGGGCTCAACAGCAGCAGCGTCTGGAGTCGAGTTAGCCCTTGGAGGTGTGCCATCTCGGCATCGGTGACCTGGGTGCCCCCCAGTTCCAGCGTCTGAAGTTGGGTCAACCCTGCGAGGTGTTCCAGCCCAGCACCCTTCACCTGTGGGCCGAGCCACCTCAGCCTCTTCAGTCGGGTCAACCCTGCGAGGTGTTCCAGCCCAGCATCCGTGACCTTGGTAAGCGACAGGTTCAGCGTCTGAAGTTGAGTCAATCCTGCGAGGTGTCCCAGCCCAGCATCCGTGACCTGGGTGCCCCCCAGTTCCAGCGTCTGAAGTTGAGTCAACCCTTTGAGGTGCACCAACCCGGCGTCCGTGACCTTGGTGTTCGGCACGCTTAGGGCCTGGAGTTGCGTCAATCCTTCAAGGTGTTCCAGCCCCGCATCCGTGACCAGGGTGCTCCCCAGATTTAGCGATTGAAGTTGTGTCAACCCTTTGAGGTGTACGAGTCCGTCATCGGTGATTTCGGTGCAACTGAGATCCACCGAAATGCCACGCTTGCCTGGCACCTTCTCATCAATGGCGACCCTACCGCCCAGCTTTTCAATCTCGACAATCGCCTCCTCGGTCGATGCATTCTCGGCGGCGAACGCTCCACGTCCGGCAACTCCCATGACGAGTGCAATCGCAAGAACGCTCTTTACGATTAAACGGCGGGTCATGCTCGACCTCCTTTGCGGTTGGGGAATCCAGGGGCTACGCGGGCTACGCCTTTGATTCTATCGCCCCGCCACCAGCGATGCTACAATGACCGGCCCTCCTAGGTGCCCAGCGTCAGGCTGCAGCCGATGGTAGCTGCGCTGCCGATCGTGGCCGCGCTGGCGAGTTGCCGGCGGCCGTGGACCTGCAGGCCCTCGACTTCGCGGCCGGTCGATCTGGTGGCGATCATGGCCGCGCTGCCGAGCCGGCGGCCGTGGTCCTGCAGGCCCTCGACTTCACAGCCAAACACCGGCATTACCACCATCAGCGTCCGCAGACTAAATTGCGGCGGCGGGGCTTCGGGGTGGGCGGTTAGTGCGGTGGTCATCGGTCGATCTTGCAGTTCGGCAGGGCTTTCTGGAGGTCGGCGATGCCTGCGTTGGTGACCTGGGTGCTTCCGAGGAACAGCTGGCGGAGTTGCGTCAGTCCCCGGAGATGCTCCAGTCCGGCGTCGTTGACCTGAGTATTGGCAAGGTACAACCATCGGAGTTGTGTCAATCCCCGGAGGTGCGCCAGACCGGTGCCGGTAACCTGCGTGCATTTGACGTCCAATTCCTGGAGTTCCGTCAGTCCCTGGATATTCACCAGCCCTGTGTCGCTGACGTGCGTATTGCCCAACGCTAGATATTGAAGCCGCGACAACCCACGCAGATTCTCCAGCCCAGCGTCGCTGACCTGGGACCACTGCAGTATCAGATCCTGGAGGTTGGTCAACGGCTTGAGGTTTGCCACCCCGTCGTCGGTGATCTGGGGGCAGCCGAGGTACAGGAACTCGACTTGCGTCAGCCCCTGGAACTGAGCGAGATCGGCGTCGCTGACCTCGGTGTAGTCGAATTGGGCACCGATGATGTCTGGTGGCAATTCCTGGCCGAGCAGCTTTGCCAGCCAAGTCACTGCGGTCCGTACCCTGCTGTTGGACACGTCCCGGTAGGAGACTTGGCCCCCGACTTTCGAAATCGCCGCTGCCGTTCTTTGCTGTGTCCTTGCTCGTTGGACTTCACGCCCCAACCACCCGAACCCGCAGCCCAACACCAGCATCAGCACAAGCAGCGTACGAAGGCTGAATTGCAGCCAGCGGCGTCGGGGCTTCGGGGTGGTGGGTGGGGTGGTGGTCATCGTCGATAATTCCGGGCTTTCTCGTTCATTCTATCGCCCGGCCACGACATTTAGCACCAGTGGATCGCTGCCGTTCCCGCTGCGAAGCCGGGTGCGGTGTTCTCGCCGCGAAACGCAGCGGTGCGTCCGTCGCATTACGGCGATATTCGCGACTGGGGCGATGCAATCTTGAAGGTCGATTCGAACTCATCTCCGTTTGTCATCTCGAAACTCACGTAGACTACGCTCCCGTCCGCCATGGCCACGTTGGTGCCGCTTCGGGAATGTCTGCTCGCGTTTGCCTTGATCGAAGTCCGCAGCCGCGGTAGTTCCGTCACCGGAAGATCTCTGGGCTCAAGCCACTGTATGCCTGAGTCCTGGAATTCGACGAACAGTCCCGTGTTGCTGGTGCCAGCCCGCAGTTGGCCGATCCGCACTGGGACCGGGCCAGGCCAAGCTGTGCCGGCCCCGGTGACTGCAACGTAGCTCGTATGTCCGACCAATCGACCATCATCCCAGCGACACCCGTAGACAGCCGGCATCCTAGTCGCCAGTTGGATGTTGTGGGGCGCGTTCCAAGGCTGGTTCAGATCATACTGGGCATACAACTGCTGTTCGTCGAGAAACGGTAACAGTAAGACCCGCCAACTGTGCATCGGCTTGCCGTCACGATCCGACACGTAGGCCGGCGGGAAACTGCCGTACCGCTCATGGTAGGTCTGTACGGCCAAGCCAATCCGGCGCAAATTGGAACGGCAAGCATCGGACCAATGGGGGCCGGGCCAAGCTGTCCACAGCTTCGTGCCCCAGATCGCCCCGCCAAGGCCTAACGACAACAGGAACATGATCCCAAAGCAAGCGCGCAGACTGACTCGCACCGCCGGCCCGGCACCAGCCTGTTCCGTGAACTCCCGGCATTTCGACCAGACCGCTGCTCCGGCCGTATCCAGAATCAGAAACGCCGGATACACGAGCACGAGATGCACGATGCCGGAAACGAGGACCTCCGGTAGGCAACCGACGAGAAGCCCGAAAACGCCGACCAAGTGCCCGATTCTCGGCCTTGCACCCATTAGATTCACCGCCACCAAGCCCATTATCAGGCAAGCTGCGGGCACGAACAGAAGGCCGGCCAGTCGTCGCGTACGCCAAGCGTCGTCTAGGAACGGAATCACGAAGGCGATCGACAGGCTGAGGTAGGGCGCCAACACTTCCCAGAACGGATGGATCGACGGGTAGCCCCGGCTCGTGATCGCCGGATAGCAGAGCAGGAAGTGGCCGATGACCGCGCCGATCGCCAGGCCGATTGCGACGCCCGGCAGGCGCCGGAATGCCAAGTCCTTCATCGCAGTTGCCCTCGTCCCGTGAGAGCGATGGACTGTGCCGCCCGTCGACGTGATCGCGAACGGGACGTAAACAAGGCCAGTCTACCACCTTGGCCTCCTGTCCGCCAACCGCACGGAATCGAACAGATCAACACCAACACCATAAGCGTCCGCAGGCTGAATTGCAGCCAGCGGCGTCGGGGTTTCGGGGTGGTGGTCGGTACGGTGATCATCGTGTGATTTTGCAGTTCGGCAACGCTTTCTGGAGTTCGGCGATACCCGCAGAGGTGACCTGCGTGTTGCTGAGGTACAACGCTCGAAGTTGCGTCAGGCCCCGAAGGTGTTGTAGCCCGGCGTCGGTGACCTGGGTGTCGTTGAGGTACAGTTCCCGAAGTCGCGTCAGTTCCCGGAGATGCTCCAATCCGGCGTCGGTGACCGCGGTGTTGTTGAGCTCCAGGTATTCGAGTTTCGCCAGTCCCCGGAGATGCTCCAGTCCGGCGTCGGTGACGCGAGTGCCGCTGAGCCACAGATACTGGAGTTCTCCAAGTCCCCGCAGATACGCCAGTCCGGCGTCCGTGACCTGGGTGCTGTCGAACTTCAGCCAACGGAGGTGCGCCAAGCCCCGGAGATGCACCAGCCCCGCATCGGTGACCTGGGTGCTGCTGAGCTCCAGGTGCCAGAGTTTCGTCAGTCCCCGGAGATGCCCCAACCCGGCGTCCGTGACTTGGGTGTTTTTCAGGTGCAGCGTGTGGAGTTGCGTCAGTCCCCGGAGGTGCTCCAGTCCCGCGCCGGTGACATGGGTGCGGCTGAGGTCCAGCCATTCGAGTCGCGTTAGTCCCCGCAGATGCGCCAGCCTGGCGTCCGTGACCGGGGTGTTGGTGAGGTGCAGCTCGTGGAGTTGCGTCAGTCCCTTGAGATGCACCAGCCCGGCGTCGGTGACTTGGGTGTTGCTCAGGTACAGCTCTCTGAGTTGCGTCAGTCTCCGGAGATGCACCAACCCCGCATCGGTGACCTGGGTGTTGTCGAGTTCCAGCGTTTCTAGTTGCGTCAGGTGCCGAAGATGCTCGAGCCCCGCGTCGGTGACCTCGGTGTCCGAAAGGCGGACGAGCTCCACGTCCTCAGACAGATCTTCCCCGAACAACTTTCCTACCCAAGCCACCGCAGTTTGTGTCGTGCCGCTGGATCGTGCCTCGCATGCTACCGAGCCCCCCAGTTTCTCAATCGCCTTTGCCGCTTGCCGCTGCTCCCGCGCCCGTTGGACTTCATGGGCAAGCCAGCCGAACCCGCAGCCAAACGCCAGCATCGCCACCAACAGCGTCCGCAGGCTGAACTGGCGCCAGCGGCGGCCGGGATGCCGGGTGGTGATCGGTGCGGTGGTCATCGGTCGGTGCTCACTTTGGGCAATGCCTTCTGGAGTTCGGCTACGCCCCTATTTGTGACGTGGGTGGCCTGTCCACCCAGCAATCAAATCGTCTACCCAGTCAACCGCCATTGATGCCAGGACAGTGGCGACAAAACCGACTACCCCCAGAAAAAACCCGCCAGCGGCGAACAGTGCGATCGAGGCGATGAACAGCAACCACGCGACAGGCGTGTTACTCCACCCAAGTGAGGCAGCGATTGAGACATTCACAACCAATACAACTACTGCGGCAAAACACATCGTTCCGTAAGTGGCAACCACCAAACCGCGGACATCCCCGCAGAGAAGTCGGGCTGTAAGTACCAGAGGCAACCACACCACCAGAAAGACAGCATGGATAACAAACTCTGTTGGGACAAGTCGCACGAACCCCAGGCAGATGGCAAGGACCGCTATCCACAACATCAATTTCCGCAGACTGAACTGACGATGTTGGCTCTGCATCCCCGGAGTCTATCGTGTGGCTCGCCAAAAACCAGCCCGCTGTTCTTCGCGACCAGTCGCCACTGGACGGTCCAGAGTCAGCCCGTGCTGCTTGAGGACATTGGCGACCGTATTGGGGCTGACTTCCTGGCCGAGGTTGGCCAGAGCGCCCTGGATGCGGTCGTAGCCCCAGGTGGGGTTTTCCTGCGCCAGCCGGACGAACAACTTGATGATTGCCACATCGGTCGGCGGCCTTCCCTTTGACTGCCGTTTGTCGCTGTGGTTCCACTTCTGGGCCACCAAGAGTCGATGCCAGCGCAGAAGTGTATCGGGCGTGACCAGCGTGCCGACTTCTTCCAGAAGTTTGCGGCCAAGCACCTTCGCCCTGACGGCCAGCCGCCGGCGCTGGTCGTCGTTGAGCAGGATGCGTTTCTTGCCGAGTTTCTCCCTGAGCACCTGGTTCTCCGTCCGCAGGTACTCGATGACGTCTTGCTGCTGGCGGTTGACCCAGCCGGCCAGGATGAGGAAGAGGAGCTGCCAAGGCTGCAGGATGAAGTTCATAGTCGGGGAACGATGGTGCGAATTCGGGGCGGACGTGAGTCGGGAGAGGCGGCAGCATACTCGGGCGCCGGTGTTTCGGGAATCGTCGATCTGTCAGTCGATCTGTCGAGGTTCGTTCCCGATGCAGAAGTTGCTGGTCTGCTCGGCACGTGGAGGCGGATGTGGTAGGCTGTCACCATGACGCAGCAACCTGACCCATCCGAACGGCCGGGCAAGACGCGCACGTGGTGGCATCCGCTGTTGGCGCGACTGCTGGACCACGAGTTGGCCACGGCATACACGGTGTGGGAAGAGGTGCTGGTTGGCAAGCTGCCGCTGCGGGTCGATATCCTGCTGATTCGCCGCGAAGAAGGCCAACTATCCGAGAGCCATCAGCGCGA
>JAPLNJ010000289.1 GCA_026692885.1 Planctomycetota bacterium
TCCCGGGTTATCGGCGACGTTGCAGCAGTTGTGGGATTTGGGAGATGCGGAGCTCCAAGCTCTCACGGGGCATCTGATCCTGGCCGCCGAAGGGCAACTGGAGCAAGTACCGCTGTTGGACCAGATCATCACCGATGGCCAGGTCCAACGGCTAGCCGCGAAAGAGCAGCAACACGTCGAGCGACTGCTGTTTCCGTCGCGTGGCGCTCGGCCTGTCCCTCGGCCGCCGGTCCTGGTGGAGCCGGAGGAACCAGCACCGATCGAGGCCACGCCCCAGCCGTCTGCACCGGCCGGCCCTGTCGTGGTGACGTGCCTTTGTGGGATGGACTTCGAGGCCCCACCGCATTGGTATGGGACGCGAGTTCCTTGTCCCGTCTGTCGAGCACCGATCGACGTTCCCCGTCCGGGCGTCACCGATTCTGCGGCCGAGCCGTTGGCGGATCTCACCCCGGCCACCGACCCGTGGACGGCTGAGTTGCCTTCGCCGGCGATGGTTTCGCCGTCGCCTTTGCCCCGCCTACCGAGGCCCGTGCCGAAAACAGAGCCAATCGCTGAAGTGGGCGAGTTCCTGCGTCGGAACTGGAGACCGATCAGCGCGGTCTCGCTGGGCGTTCTGACCTTCCTGGTGTTACTGGTCATGATTTTCTCGCCGTTTCGCGGGAGTCCCCAACCTTCCGCGGAGACGGCCCATTCGTCCGCTCCACCACCGGTTGATGTGAGCAAGGAGGTGCCTGCCCCGACACCGGAGACGCTCACGAACAGCATTGGAATGAAGCTGGTGTTGATCCCGGCCGGCGAGTTCCTGATGGGTTCGCCGGATTCGGAGAGCTCAGCCAGAAGCGGCGAGAAGCCGCAGCATCGGGTGCGGATCACCACGCCGTTCTATCTGGGTGTGTACGAGGTGACGCAGACCCAGTATCAGAACGTCGTGGGTAGCAACCCCAGTCACTTCAAGGGCGAATCGCTCCCGGTCGAGGACGTCTCGTGGGCAGACGCGGTGGAGTTCTGCAAACGGCTGTCGGAAGAGTTTGAAGAGCGTGCGGCGTGGCGCACCTATCGCTTGCCGACGGAGGCCGAGTGGGAGTGCGCTTGCCGGGCCGGTAGCACCAGCAAGTATTCGTTCGGCGATTCCGAGGATGAATTGGGGACGTACGCCTGGTACGGCAAGAACTCGGGCAACACGACGCACCCGGTGGGCGCGAAGCAGGCCAACGTCTGGGGGTTGTACGATATGCACGGCAACGTGTGGGAGTGGTGTGCGGACGGGTACGGTCCTTATGCGGCGGGGTCGGCAAGTGATCCATCGGGGCCCGGCTCCGCCTCGCGCCAGGTCCTGCGTGGCGGCAGCTGGAGCATTGACGGCGGCGGGGACTGCCGGTCGGCGAACCGCGGCATGTATAAGCCTTGGGAACGGAACCTGCTCAGCGGGTTCCGCGTGGCCCTAGAGCGGTCGGGCGCGACCGCGGGCGACACGCGGAAGACGACCGGCCAACCTCCGCCGACACCCGCTACCATGCCGGACAGCAGGCCGCCCCAGACGCTAGAGGCCCTGACCAACGTTATCGGCATGCAGTTGATCCTGCTACCCGCCGGCGAATTCCTGATGGGTTCGCCGGATTCGGAGAGCGGATCCGATGCGCAAGAGAAACCACAGCACCGCGTACGGATCACCAAGCCCTTCTATTTGGGCGTATACGAGGTGACGCAGGCGCAATACCAGAAGGTCGTGGGCAGCAACCCGAGTAGCTTTAAGGGCGAATCGCTTCCTGTCGAGATGGTCTCGTGGGAGGATGCGGTGGCGTTTTGCAAACGGCTGTCGGAAGTGGCTGATGAGCGTGCGGCGGGACGCACCTATCGCTTACCAACCGAGGCCGAGTGGGAGTACTCTTGCCGGGCCGGTAGCACTAGCGAGTTTTCGTTTGGCGACTCCGAGGCGGAATTGGGGACGTACGCCTGGTACCGCAATAACTCGGGCTGGAAGACGCACCCGGTGGGCGAGAAGCAGGCCAACGTTCGGGGGTTGTACGATATGCACGGCAACGTGTGGGAGTGGTGTGCGGACGGGTACGGTCCTTATGCGGCGGGGTCGGCGAGTGATCCGTCTGGGCCCGGCTCGGCCGCGTACCGGGTCCTGCGTGGCGGCAGCTTGAACGACCGCGGCGAGTGCTGCCGGTCGGTGTACCGCTGCAGGCGCGAGCCCGGGTTCCGGTACCAGGGCAGCGGGTTCCGCGTGGCTGGAGTCCGGTCGGGTTCTTAGGCTGAGCGCAGCAGGCAAGAGCGAGCGGAGCGCTCTCGTAGCATGGCTCTCCAGAGCCGTGTGGTTCGACTTCGACGAGGGCAATCGCTCACGATTTCTGCCTGGCTCGCCGCGTCCGGACATGACAGGGCGGATCCTGCACGGCTCTGGAGAGCCATGCTAGCAACACCCACGAAATAACTTCCTCATTTGTTCTGGGGGTGTCGCGAATACCGGCCTCAACTGGTGAATGCCCCCGGCTTGCCCCGCGTCGGCATACACAACTCTTCCGCCCCAAAGGGGCATTAACAAATCAGCCCAGGGCAGAGCGTCGCGGCGACAGCCGCGGAGCGCCGCCCTGGGTACGGTATCGATTTATCCCGGTAGCCCTGAAGGGGCGAAACAAATCGGTAGTCCCACACGTATCATTCGTCAGATGGGCCAAGGCTTGTTTCGCCCCTTCAGGGCTGGCGTTCCTGATACTCCCCT
>JAPLNJ010000290.1 GCA_026692885.1 Planctomycetota bacterium
TGGCGTTTCAGAGCGACGCCAGCAACCTGGTGAGAGGCGACACCAATGACTCGAGTGACATTTTCGTGCGGGACACGCTCGACGCTTCCACTCAGGCGGTCTCCGTTGGGGAGCCGCTGCTCCCGTTTCAGTCCAGATATACATCCGCCGACACGCCTTCGATCAGCGCCGACGGGCGCTATGTGGCGTTTATGAGCGACGCCAGCAACCTGGTGAGTGGCGACACCAATGGCACGTCTGACGTTTTCGTGCGGGACACGCTGAGCAACACCACCAGCCGTATCAGCCTGGACACCGCGGGTAACCAGGCCAACAGCGGCTCCTACGCGCCGTCAATCAGCGCCGACGGGCGCTATGTGGCGTTTCAGAGCACCGCCAGCAACCTGGCGAGCGGCGACACCAATGATTGGGATGACATTTTCGTGCGGGACAGGCAGAGCAACACCACCAGCCGCATCAGCGTGGACCCCGCGGGGAACCAAGCTAACAGCGGCTCCTACACGCCGTCAATCAGCGCCGACGGGCGCTATGTGGCGTTTGAGAGCACCGCCAGCAACCTGGTGAGCGGCAACACCAATGGCACGTATGACATTTTCGTGCGGGACACGCTGAGCAACACCACCAGCCGCGTCAGCCTGGACACTGTGGGCACCCAGGCCAACAGCGACTCCGCCATGCCGTCGATCAGCGCCGATGGACGCTATGTGGCGTTTGTTAGCAGCGCCAGCAACTTGATGAGCGGCGACACCAGTGGACAGGATATCTTTGTCCGTGATCTGATCGGGGCTTCCACGCAGCCGGTCTCTGTCGGGCATCCGCTGCTCCAGTGTCAGTCCGGAAACAACACTTCCTCCCTGCCGTCGATCAGCGCCGACGGACGCTATGTGGCGTTTCAGAGCAACGCCAGCGACCTGGTGAGCGGCGACACCAATGGCGTGTCTGATATTTTCGTGCGAGACACGCTGAGCAACACCACCAGCCGCGTCAGCCTCGACACCGCGGGGACCCAGGCCAACAGCGACTCCGACTGGCCGTCGATTAGCGCCGACGGACGTTATGTGGCGTTTTCTAGCGACGCCAGCAACCTGGTGAGCGGCGACACCAATGGCACGCCTGACATTTTCGTGCGGGACACGCTGAGCAACATCACCAGCCGCGTCAGCGTGGACACCGCGGGCACCCAGGCCAATAGCTACTCCGACTGGCCGTCGATCAGCGATGACGGACGCTATGTGGCGTTTTCTAGCACCGCCAGCAACCTGGTGAGCGACGACACCAATGGCACGTCTGACATTTTCGTGCGGGACACGCTGAGCAACACCACCACACGCGTCAGCGTGGACAGCGCGGGCATCCAGGCCAACAGCCAATCCTACGAGCCGTCGATCAGCGCCGACGGACGCTATGTGGCGTTTACGAGCTGGGCCAGCAACTTGGTGAGCGGCGACACCAATGGCATGTATGAAGTTTTCGTGCGGGATACGCTGAGCAACACCACCAGCCGCGTCAACCTGGACACCGCGGGGAATCAGGCCGACAGAGAATCCGGCTGGCCGTCGATCAGCGCCGACGGACGCTATGTGGCGTTTGCGAGCACCGCCAGCAACCTAGTGAGCGGTGACACCAATGGCTTATTTGACATTTTCGTGCGGGACACGCTGAGCAACACCACCACCCGCGTCAGTTTGGACACCGCGGGCACCCAAGCCAACATCCTCTCCACACTGTCGTCGCTCAGCGCCGACGGGCGCTATGTGGCGTTTCAGAGCGGCGCCAGCAACCTGGTGAGCGGCGACACCAATGCCACGTGGGATATTTTCGTGCGGGACACGCTGAGCAACACCACCACCCGCATCAGCCTGGACACCGCGGGGAACCAGGCCAACAGCGACTCCTCCTGGCCGTCGATCAGCGCCGACGGACGCTATGTGGCGTTTCAGAGCGACGCCAGCAACCTTGTGAGCGGCGACACCAATGGCTATTCGGATGTGTTTCGCTGGTCCGCGGTAAATCTCGCGCCTACGGACCTTAGTCTGTCGCCCAGCATCCATGAGAATCAATCGGTCGGGGCTAATGTCGGCAGCTTCAACACCACGGATCCGGATCTGCCGAACGATGCCCACACCTACACGCTGGTCGACTCGGCCAACTATCCCGACAACACCAGCTTCACGATCGTCGGCAGCCAACTGAAGACGGCGGCGGTGTTCGACTATGAGACCAAGAACATCTACTCGATCCGCGTCCGGACCACGGATCAGGCCGGCTTGTTTTACGAGAAAGCCTTCACGTTCTGGGTCGTCGACATAGACGAGATCCCGCCGACCGTGACCGCCACCTCGCCAGCCGACAACGCGAGGCATGTTTCGCCTGTCGCCAACCTGGTCCTGACCTTCAGCGAGGACGTTCAGGCCGGCAGCGGGAACATCCTCATCAAGCGGACGGCGGACAACGCCGTGGTCGAGACGATCGACGTGCAGGACGGCGGGAAAGTGACGCTCGTCGGGGCCACCGTGACGGTCGATCCCGCCGTGACGTTGGCGGAAAACACAGGCTACTACGTGGAAATTGCCCCGGGAGCTTTCACCGACCTAATCGGGAACGAGTTTGCGGGGATCACGGACGCCACGACGTGGGACTTTACGACCGCCACGGCTCCGGTGATTGTGGTCGGCGAGCACGTGCTGGCGGCAAATCGCGCCAATCAAGTCGTCCTCCTGTATGTGACCGGCGACGCACTGGTCACGGGGTTGAATTTGCGAGCCCAGTTGGGCGACGGCACCGGGCCAGGCGTGGAACCGGTCTTCACCGGGGTGGACTTCGCGGGCGGGATCTGGGCGGCGCATCCCTACACGGTGACAGGTGGCCCAGTGTCCGGCGCGGCTCAGTTCCTACAGGCCAGCGTCGTGTTCAATAACGCCGGCGATCAGGTGGCCGCGAACGGCTTGCTGGTTAAGCTGGTGATCGATACGACGGGGATCCAGTCCGGCCAATTCGCGTTGAGCCTGGCCGGGACCGAAATCGGCAGCGACACGATGTTCGTGCTGGCAGGCGGCACGGAATTGAGCGCCGCCATCACCAACGGACGGATTGACGTGATCGCTACGGCGGTGGCGGACCGCCGAATCTTCTACAACCAGTCGTACTTCGACGGGAACAGCGCAACGGCGAACGGGGCCGACGACAATGCCATTGCCACGGACAAGCAGCCACTGTTGCCGGGTCAGACGGCGACGTTTGCCAACTACACCAGCTACACCCGCGGCCTCAACGGGATCATGGTCGACATTTCGTCGTTGGCGAATCCGGCCGCGTTGAGTGCAGCGCAGTTCGAGTTCCGTGTGGGGAACAGCAACACGCCGTCTGGTTGGGCCGCTGCGCCGGCGCCCATCAGCGTGACGGTGCGGGAGGGGGCCGGCACGAACGGATCCGACCGGGTCACGTTGATCTGGGCTAACAACGCCATCCAGAAGCAATGGCTGCAGGTGCTGGTCCTGGCGGACGGGGTCACGGGCCTGACGGTGCCGGACGTATTCTACTTTGGGAACGCGATCGGCGAAGCGGGCAACAGCGTGGTGAACACGTTTGTGGACGGGACCGACTTTGCCGCGGCCCGGGACAACCCGCGCAACTTCCTGAACCGGGCGCCGGTCGGTTTCCGCTTCGACTACAACCGGGATTCGTTCGTGGACGGTTCGGACATGGCGGCCGCACGCGATAACAACACCAATTTCGTGACGGCCCTGAAACTGATCACCGTGCCTACTCCAGCGCCGGCAGGGAGCCCGGGTGCCACCGGCGGCCAGGCCGGCGCCGCGACTCTAGGGGCTGAGGGTGAGGCACTCGGCGGGACCCTGGCCAGCAGCTCTCCAAGGACGGCCTGGCCGGAGGTCACTCAGGCCGCCCGAGCGTGGAACCAGCCGGACTGGACGGCTTTACCGCAGCCTGTGACATCCAGCTCGACGCTTTCCCTCGCCACCCGGGCGCCGGTCGCGTCCCGTCTATCTCGCGATCTCACGCCAGCGGCGGACATGGAGCCGCCGGCCCTGACGGCGCTTGAAGCGATCTTGCACGACTTTGCCGATACAGTGGACGAACGCTGGTCCCGCTAACGTCTTCGACCCTCCTCGTTGCTCTAACCGAAAGATCGGCAGTGGTTCCCCCTTGCCGGCAGAACCGGTTTTCCAAAGCGTGGATTTCGACACCGGTACGATCTGGGCCCCGTATCCGCACACGGTCACGGCCGACCCGATGCCGGCCGGTTACGAGATGTACGAACAGGCCAGCGTCGTGTTCAACACCGCGGGCACGAAAGTCACGCCCCAGGGGTTGCTGGTCAGGTTGCAGATCAGCACGGTGGGGATCAACTCGGGCACCTTCGCCTTGTCGTTCAAGAGCACGGACGTCGGCGCCGACTCCGCCTTCATCTTGCCCAGTTCCACGGAGTTTACGTCGAACATCACCAATGGCAGTCTGATAGTGGCCGTAGTTCCACCCGCGCCTGTCATCACGGGGATCACGACGGATACGGGCAGCAGTGCCGCCGATGGGATCACCAACGACACCATGCTGCTGATCAATGGCACCGCCAACGCCCATCGCTTTCGCCTACGATTACAATCGCGATTCCTTGGTTGACGGGTTTGATATGGCCATCGCCCGCGACAATCCGACGAACTTCACGTCGGCCCTGAAGCTCCTCGTCCTACCGGCCGCTACGTCGGCCGGCTTGGCCGGGGCACCACTCGCGGCGGGCGCGGAGGGCGAGGCGTTCCCTCTGCTGAATTTTGCGGTCGGCCCCGCATCGAGCCATCTGGTCGGCGCCAGCCTCGTCACGGCCTACCCGGCGCAGGTACTCGCGGTGCTGCCCGTCACGAGCGCGGCGCTCCCAGTCACTCCGCAGGCCATCGCGCCGCGGGCCGCGCGGCGCGAGGACATCTGGGCTGCCTGGGACGGGGCGGCGAGCGAGGCCCTGGAACCCGTGCTGAGCGACATCGGCATCGACGTGGCCCGTGGTTGGGCCGGATAGACGCCAGCAGCCGGACGTTTCGGCGAGCGGGGCTTTTGGCGTTCCGCTTCGCCGACGGAGCGACCGTAAAGAAATCGTAGGGCTGTGCCCACACAACTGCTTGAGGTTGGTGGGCACAGCCCGCCCCACACCCCACCCCACACGTTGTCACAATGGGCCATACTTGCTTGACTTCGGTAGACTGCCGGTCCTCTAAGAAAAGAAAAAGAGCCGCAACGGCAACGAAAGAAAGCGACGACAAGTCGTGCGCACTCCAAAGTTCGCTTGTCCGAGGACTAGCACCAAATGGCAAGAGGATGAAGCGAGACTATGTTTGAGGTGTGACGTTGTTTGAGGTGTTACGTTCGGGTGCCTCGGGCTCTGCCAGTGGCACTCAGTAAGAAGCATCCTCGGCCCGGCTTGCATCCGGCGCTGCCCACGGCGCCAGGTGCTCGATCACCGGCACGGCCGCGTGGGCCGCACGCGGAATTACGGCGGGCGGCACCGTTGCCGGCTCGCCTTCCGCGCCGGCCAATGCGGGGGCGGACGCCAGCGCTGGGTTGGCCGGGCGGGCGTTCAGTTCGTTGATGACGAGCAGCGCGTCCAACGGCGTCTCGTCGCCGTCCCCGCTCACGTCCAAGTAGGGCGGTGGGGCCTGCGGCGATACCGGAGCGGCCGGCAAGGTCCGGCTCCCGTGCAAGTTGAAGTCGTTGATGATCAGCAGGGCATCCAGCGGAGTGACGTACCCGTCATGATTGACGTCGTAGCGATTGTCGAAGTTCTGCCAGGGCCGCGCCGTGATCTGGATCGTTCCCCCGGCGATCGCCGCCGTGATCTGCGTTGCCTGGAGTCCAATGAACTCCGAGTCCACACCGATTTCCGTGGCCGCCAGCCGCAGCGGGTAACTGCCCTGCGCGAGGCCTGCCGTACTGATGATCAAGGTCACGACGAGGCCCTCCGGCGGCACGGCTTCGCCCGTGTTGTTGAAGACCACGCTGGCCTGGGCGAATTGCGGCGCGCCGGCCACCGGGCCTCCAGTCGTCGTCGTGGCATAAGCCGTCCAGATCCCGCCGCCGAAATCCACGGCCTCGAAACTGGGCTCCTGAGCCGGACCGGAACCATCCCCGAGCTGGGCGCAGAGATTGAAACCCGTGACGGTAGGATCGACGGCCAGATCCGAACGCGTCACCGTGATGGCTACCGCCTGATGCGGCGTGTTTGGCAGCAGTTGATGCACGCCGGGCGAGATAACCAGCGTCAGGAGCTCCCGGCCTTCCAGGCACTCGTACCCCAACTGGCGCGTTCGCCGTCGACGCCGACCAACGCACCTGCCAAAGTCTCCAATCTGCCTGATTTGAAACATCGCCAAGTCCTCGTTTCTGGGCCGGGATTCCCGTCACCGGACACATCTCCACCCGCTGTGCAGGGGACCAGCGGCCAACAGCACGCTACGGACGTTCCGCAGGGACTCCAATTCCTCTTTGTGAAAATACAAGCCGATGCGTCGCTACCGTTAGTTGAATCTCTGCCGCCGAATCCATAAACTAATGCCTTATCGTTGCGGTGTCGAGTATACGTCCGTACGCAGGGTGTCCGTGCGTAGGGAGTCACACAACCATTTTCCAACCGATCCCAGTGACCGCAGCGATCACCTCCCAACGGTTGGTGAGTAGAAACGGATTCTACGATGTCCAGCAAACCGAGAGCACTTCGGCGGTTTCCGCAACTCGAATCGCGCCGAGACGGCGACAGTCGCAGCCGGTTCCGGGAGACGCTGTGCGGCGCTGCCAGGCGGTTCCTGGAACAGACGGGGGATTGGCTGGGCCGCACATCGGGCAGCGGACTCCCACGAAGAGTTCGGCTCCCTCGGTTCGAGGCCCTCGAACCCCGCGCCCTGCTGACCCTCAGCATCGCGGTCGGCGACCACACGCTGTTCCCCAATACGGCGGATCAGTGGGTGGAGATCTCCGCCACGTCCAGCGACCCCTTTCCGGGCGCCGATCCGGGCGTGACCGGATTTAGCATGACCACCCAAATCGGCGACGGCGCGGGGCCCGGCCCGGAACCGGTGTTCCAGGCGATCACCAACTCGCCGGATGCCAACACGTATGGCTGGGATTTCCGCGGCGGCATCTGGGATGGCAACGCGAACAACTGGATGGGGGGCCTGGAAGCGGGGTACGAGCAGTATGCCCAGAGCAGTGTGGTTTTCACCGCCGCCAACGATCAGGTGGTGGCGAACGGCCTGGTCGTGAGATTGCACATCAGTACGGTCGGGATCTCGACGGGGACCTACGACCTCAAACTTAAAGGCGCGGATTTCGACGGTCAAGTCCTGCCATCCTCGGCCTTTATCCCCAGTGGAACGACGAACGCAATTGATGCCGAAATCACCAACGGCCACCTCACGATCGAGATTCCCCCCGCCAGGATTCTCGTCAGTCCAATCAGCAACCCGACGACGGAAAGCGGGGGGACGGCCACCTTCACGGTGACGCTGGCTAGCAAGCCTCTCGCGGACGTGAGCGTGCCGCTGACCTCCAGCGACCTGACGGAAGGCACGGTGCAGGCCAGCGTGACGATCACGCCAGATCAATGGCAGGCGGGGGTTCAGGTGACGGTCACGGGGGTGGACGACTCGCTCATCGACGGGAACGTGGGCTACACGATCCAGACCGGCGATCCGACCAGCACGGACACGAACTACGACGCGCTGACCGCGTCCGACGTGGCCGACGTGACGGTGGTGAACAATGACAATGACGTCAGTAATAGCGGCATCTCCGGATTTGTCTTTGTGGACGCGAACAACGACGGCGTGCGCGACGCTGCCGAACGCGGGCTACCGAATGTACCGATCCGCCTGGTCGGCCCAGCATCCGGAACGGTAACGACGGCGGCGGACGGGTCGTACCACTTCCTGGGGTTGCCGCCGGGAAGCTATGCCGTGTACGAGACGCAACCGATGGCGTATGACGACGGCCTGGAGAATGCGCAGCAGGTCGGGCCGGGAACCGTGGGAAATGATGTCTACACGGATGTACAGTTATCGGAGCACACACTAGCCACCGAATACAACTTTGGTGAACGCGGGGTGCGGGCCGAGGTGTTATCACTGCAGTTCCTCTTTCCCAAACCGCACGGCGATGCCGAACTGATCCAGCACCTGAATTTAGCCCGGGACATTCGCTGGTTCGATTTCGAGACTTCGGTCGCTTCCCAGATCACGGTGTCCGTGCCGGGCGACGGCCAGGGCCTGTCCCTGGAGATCTACACGAGCGACTTCCTGCCGGTGATTCTCGGCGCTGACCTGCCCGTCGTATCGGCCCAGGCCGCCCCGGAAACGCAGTACTTGGCGCACGTCTCGGGTACGCCGACTGCGGGCGGCACCCCCGCTGTCGTGTCCGACGAACCGCTGCCGCTCAACTCGGCCAGCTATCGCGTTGGCAACTATTCCGACCTGCTCAATCGGTATGACGTGAACGATGACGGGCACGTCACCGCCGAGGATATCCTGATCGTGATCACCGCAATCAATCAGACGGGCGGGGGGCTGCTGCGGGGGCTCAATCCCAATCCGTTCTATGTGGACGTGAGCCGCGACCTGACGCTTTCGGCCCTGGATGCCCTGCTGACCATCAACCAAATCAACCGGGGAGGGTCGGGCGAAGGCGAAGCGGTTGCGGAAAGCTCCCGCTCCGCTCCGGCAGCGGAAGGAATGGCCTTCCCGCCGGCCAGCATGCCGATTCGCCTCTCGGCCGAAAACATCGCCCCCACGATGAATCGCGTGTCGCCACTGGGGAGGGTCTCCGTGTACCGTTCCAGCGAACTGCGCGTTGTCGAGGTGGTCGCGCCGGTTTCCCTAGCGGTTTTCGGAACGGATGACCGCGAAGGCCAAGCTGGGCCGACAGGCATCGCGCCACGCGGCGTCGCCGCGAACTACTGGGGCACGGACCTGGAGGCGGGCCTTGGGGACATGCTGACGGATATCGCCGCGGATGTCCGGCTCCGGTCCGGCGGTCCCACGGAACAAGACCTCGCCTTGGATGACGGCATTGATTCGTTGTGGCAGGACGCGGTACTCGGTAGGTGAGTTGAAAGCTCAGGTTGACGCCCTGTGCCCAAAAAATGGTCGAAGGGGGAGCAGAAGTCTTCATCGCAGCGGTCGCATCGATCTTTCGAGACTTCCAAGTCGCAAGGCGGCTTCGTCCTGCCTCCGCTCGGGAGACTGCCCCACAGGACCGGGGGTTACGGCTTCGAACCGGGCAGGATGTGCCGCATCGTGAAATCGCTGAACTGTGCATACGGCCCGTCGTACTTCGAATCTGCCAGCTCGTGGGGCGGATAGGACTTGCCCGTGATGTCCCAGGAGTAGTCTGGGACGACAGCCATGCGCTGCTTGAAGCTCATGGACTCGCGGTGCCACGCGCACATCCGGTACAGCGACTCGCAGAACGCCTTCGTGCCCTGGTCGGTGAATTCGATCTTGTCCAGGATGGGACCGCTGGGACCGTAGACGTGCAGCGGGGTCTTCCGGTCGTGCGCAGGCCCGAAGCAATAGAGCGTGACGAGGTCACTTGTGTGGTCACCGTGCAGGTGCGTCAGGAACACCTTTGTCATGCGCGAGGAGGGCACGCCCATCGCGGTGTACCTCGAGATGACGCCACACCCGCAGTCGAACACGAAGCTGTCGCCGTTACCCGTCTCGATGAAGACGCTGCTCATGGACTGGCCTGGACGCCCGGCATAGTTCGTGCCCATGAACGAGATCCGAATCTCGTCCTCATCGAGCTCTTCCACCGGCAGATACCAGTTGTTCTGGATCTTCTCGCGCAACTTATCGGCTTCACTGTCACCAGCCGCAACCGGTGGCGTGCCCGAAGCCTTCCGGGAATTCTTGCGAGTCAGTCCGGTCATGCGTTTGCTCCTTCTCGTCGGCCAGGGTCCCAGGGTCGGCCGGGCCAGTTCGACAGCCGCGGGCCGCTCGCGACTGATATGTTTCCTGCACAGTGTCCGCAGGTGAGGCCGCAGGCCCAGTGGTAGGAAAGGTGATTCTTGCCGCAGAACGGGAACATAACCCGGAAAAGCTGGTGGGTCCTCGAACGCCGTTACTCGTCCTCCGCAGCGGGCGTGAAGCTCATCGTGCAGGTGTCCGATGAACGACCAAGGCGGAGGATGGCTGACAACCTCAGTGACGAGGCGGGCCAGTCGGCGGAGCCGCCGCGGCCGATCTGTAGATGCTGCCGACGGACGGGCGGGCATTGGCCGAACGCAACTGCCGACTGTCCAGCCCTTCCTGGTTCTCCCGGTGTCTGGCTTTCTATTGACCATCGACAGGAGGCATGCGAATCAACGGCGAGGGCAATACGCGAAGTGACGACGACCGACCACCATCCCGTGGCAGCCGGCGGCAGCCATCGCTGGGCGATGGTGTGGAGCCGTCGGCGTAAGCAACCCCATGTTGGCTCGGCGTCAACGCTAAGGGCCTGCCTTCGGAGAATGGAAGTTCCTGGGGCGAGGCGTCGACGTCGACAAGCACGCGGGCCACTCCGCTGGGAGGGACGTCGCGCCATTCCAGGGACGCTTTCTTCACCCGATTTAGGTCCTCAATCGCCCGCTTCATGCCTTCCATCTGCTCCTTCAACGCCCGTAATTCCCGTTCCCGTTGGAGGAGTGCCGCTTCCAGTCTCGACGGGTCCTCGGTGCACGAAGACGGGACACTGCGTCCCGGCGGCGCGTACTGCGGAGGAAGTGCGGGGGGTTGGTCCGGCGGTGGCTGCGGCAGTCCCTGCGGGGGTGGCATCTTGACCGGTGGCGCCAGCGTGGGGACAGCTTGCATGGGGACAGTCTGCACCGGCAAAAATTGCATCGGCATGGCCTGCATGGCGGGCATCTGCCCAGGAGCTGCGGTTGCCACGGGAGCTGCCCAAGCCGCCGGGGCATAGGACGCCGGCGCCGTGGCACTCATGTGGGGCGCGACACCTCGATCGAGCAACATCTCGGCATTTCTGCGCGAACGAAAAAAGGAAGGCAGTTCCAGCGACGGTAGCTTCAGCGAGAATTCGGGAAAGGTAATCTTCAGACCTTCGACACCCACACCTTGTACCGGTCCCCGCAGAACGCCGGTTTGGGGCGGCGCGACGTAGACGCCCGACTGCGGTGCCGCGTACATCGGACTGCCCTGCGGTGGCTGTCCGGGGGCCTCTTGAACCGTCGGCGATTGGCGTGGCGGCAGACCTTGTTGGGGTGGGCGACTGTGACACGAGATGTCTTCCCGGTCGTCGGCCTGATACTGGCCGCGTGTAGCGCAATCGCACCCGCCGGTGTGTTCACAATACTGGGCGGGCTGCACACCTGCCTGCCCCGATCCACCCAGGACCGGTTCTGTCAGGCTCATCAGGAGAACCGCAATCGCAACGTAATGGTTCATGACATCGGGTCTCTGTTGTATTCAGCGATTCTCAACTGCAGTGCGAACCGAAGCGGGATGGAAAGCCCTGCTCAGTGCTTCGCCTTCCGCACGGTTGGCGTGGGGTGGAGCGAGATTCTTATACCAGATGACCGAGTGGCCTCCACACCGCTTCCACCGTGATTCCGTCGAACGCGTCCAAGCCTGAAGCTGGCGGGGCACCAGCAGCCGGACGGCGTCGAGTGGCCAGTTGGCCGTGCGTCCTTCTCAGCCTTCTCAGGAATTATCGGCGCCGTAACCAGTGCACGTAAATAAATTGGTAAAATGAGTGCAATCCGTGGAGTGGGAAACTTTGGCATCTGCGTAAGAGAGAAGAGTTCGGGAGACATCATCCCGGATTATGTAGGCCGGAACGAGGTCGCGCAAGGCCCTGCCGGAACGGCGCAACCGACGCTCGCAGGAAGAACCCGCTTGGTGCAGACGCCACGCGCCGGCAGCGACCGAAGCTCCGGCAGTGCTTCCGGTTGCTTGTTCCGGCCTACAGGAGTATGACTAATCCTGACTAGCCAGGCGTTTTGACGCGGAGCACATGCTTTGGCGGGGGCCTTGATCGGGATGCTACGCAAAACGCTAGCAGCAGGGGGTCAGGGTGGCTGGGGCAGAGTGCAGCGATGCCCCAGAAACCGGGTACTGGGGGGGCGATCATTCTTTGCCACCATCTACCGTCAGTATGACTTGCGATATATCTATCAGGCCCCGGCGCTCGAACGAATCACAAGACGCCTGGAATGGTCACCCGATTCGCCCGTAATCACAGATCCGCGAGTCGAGGGATTTGAAGCACGTTTAGCTGACTGAAGGCTTGATGAGCCGCGCCGGTGCGGTGATTCTGGACGACCTTCATGCCAGCACAGCCAACGCCTGGACGCGGGCTAACGCAGCCCACAGTCCAAACTTGCCCCCACGGCAGTTGCCTGCAACCATGAATTTGAGGCACGCCTCTCGAACGTTATCCGAAGATATTCCGGAGCACCAGCGAGATAACGAACATCATCGCCACGAAAACACCTATCCACATCCACTTAATACGCGTGGACCAATGCGGATGCGTCACGGCAAGAAACACCCCAATCGGGCAGAAGAACAGCATAAAAAGTGCGATGTACCACCATCTTTCATTAAGCGGAACTACATCTGTTGGGGTGTGATGCGTGCTATCCGGCGTAGGGTTGGTCATAGTCTGTCCTCACGAGGTATGTACAAGGCGAATATCGACGGGTGCTGGCACTAACTAATGTCTGCGAGAGTCGATAAATTGGACATGCTGTCATTCTATTCGCCGATATTTTTGCCGAATATTGGCAAAGTGTCAATGCAACGTTCCGATCGCGAGAGTTTTCACGGGGGGAAATGTCGCGACCGCCCAAGTCCCTCGCCAAAACAAAGATTCGATCACCATCGAGGTCATCTTGCCGCTGACCTGCTCCAGGCTTCAGGCCGAAGAAACGATCCAAGATGCTCTCCACGAAGGCGGTCCGGATGCCGCAGAAACCGTGACGTGGGGCACCCCTGGCCGCTTGAAAAGACCGGCTGTCGACAGTCGTTCAGGCTTGCGAATCGCCCGCAAACCGTCGCGGCATGTCCAAGAAAAGCAGAAACCCGGCTCTTTGACAGCAGCCGGGTAACTGACTAACCACGCATCAATTCGCAATCACGTCATCGCCAGCTGCGACGGAGCCGAGAGAACCGGCCGGACGCGAAGCGGGAAGTGCGTCGCTGAGGCGCGGCGGTGGCGGCGGCGGCGGCCGGCGCAGCTGTCGCCTCAACCTTGACGTCGCTCGGCTCGGGCACTTTCGTCGAATCGGCCGAGGCGGCGGTTGGGATCGTCTGTGTCCCGCTCGGTGCCTGGGCTGTTGCCTCGCTGGCGGTTGCCATGCCGCATTGCCCATTCGCGCAGCCGCCACCGGACCTCACCGTCCTGGCTTCTACCACGCTCACCGCCAAAGCCACGAAACAAACCACCACACTCAGGATTGTCCACTTGTTCATACTGTCTTCCTTTCGATCGACCAACAAAACAGGAACTGAATCACCAGACTTTGCCGATGGCGCAGAACTGGCTAGAGGGGCCGATTGTAGCGGACGACCGATGAACGTCAACCAGCCGGATTGTTCGCCACATATACAGGGGTAGATTGATCCTGCCTGTTGGAACCAGACATGATACAAAACTGGGATGTCTGGGACGAGTGCGTCGTGAGCTTTGGAGGCAACCTATACTGCCCGCGGTTGAGGATGGCACATTTCACACTAGCCCGAAGCGCAAGCGAGGGAACACCTTACTTCCCTCACTTACGCTTCGGGCCAGTGTTACTGTCAACCGCGGGCAGTATCGTGAGTCGGCAGGTTGTAGATTTCTTATTTGTCCTTGACTGGCGTTGATCGTAACGTTGTGAAATGCCAGCCGTGTCGTGATCGCCCCCGAGAAGCTCCCGACGTAAGTCGGTGGGAGTGTTCCCGCCCTGTGCCTAACCCGGAGCCCCAGATCCCACCAGCCCGAATCGTCGGCTGCCCCCCGCCCCCGGC
>JAPLNJ010000291.1 GCA_026692885.1 Planctomycetota bacterium
CGGCTCAATCGTTCTTCCATGTCCCAAGCGATGGGCGGGCCAAGTGCCCGTTCGAGAAGCAGGCGGGCCGCCGCAACATCCCCTTTGACTGCCTCGCCAATCAGCGTCTTGATTACCTGCCGCATCTCGGCCGCCGAGAATGCCCGCATCACCGCCCCGCGAAGTTTCTGGGCCTGCTGGGCCAGAGGATTGCCCTTGCCGGCCTTGTTCCCCTTGACGAACCGGCCGCCGGGGCCGCGTCCGTCACCGTCAGACACCGTAGGTGACGGTTGATCGCTCATCGTCTTGCCCTCCCTGTTTCCGAGCCTCAGTTTACCCTGCCCGCTGCCGGGTCCATAGCCGAGATGTCCGCCTGCCTCGCGTCCAGTGCGTTGCGTGGGGCTGTCGCCAGTCCCTCGGGTTCGGATTGTCGTTCCGCGTGGCGTCGCCAGATTTCCTTCTGCAGGGCCTGCTGCTGTCCGGTCACTTCATCAACCGTCAGACGTTGCAGGTCCAACGTCACCGGGCCAAGGGGCACCACCGGGCCGGCGGGGTGCTCTTGCGCCGTGTTACCCGTCGTGGGCACCGTCCCGCCAACATCCTGCAGGCTAGTTGACAGAGCATCTTCAGTAGGTTCTAAACGCCGATAACCCCGCCTAGATGCGTTTGATGGCATGCCAATCGCTCCGCCAATTTGCTTGCGTCGCCGGGGGCTTTCCTTTTTCGGTATTTGAGTCGCAGAGCCAAACACCTGGAGTGCGTGATGTCTTCCACGGGCTGGTATTACAAACGGGATGGGTTGCTGGCGGAGTCGAACGAGGGGCCGTTTCCGGACGAGGCGCTGCTGCAACTTTGCTTCGATGGAAAGGTCGGTCCCAAAACCTTGGTTGTCCATGCAGCGAAGACCAAGGGACAATGGCTCCCGATGGAAAGACTGCCTGCAGCGAAGAAGCGATTCGAGGAAGGCGAACTGTACCGGCAGCAGCAGAAAGCGGCTGAACAAGAGCGAAAGAGGGAGGGGCGAGAAGAAAAACAGCGGCTCAAGGAACAAGCAGGCGAGGCCGCCGAACAACAGCGCCAAGCTGCTATCCAAGCGGGCGCTGAGCACCGGGCCAATTTGCCATTCGCCAAGTTTCTGACTGACGGCCAGAGCGAAGCGACCATAGCCAAGCTTTTTGACCGCGTGCAGCAGATACTGACGAGTCAAGAGAACATCGAATACATGGCGGTCCAGGCCAAGCCGATTGCAATCGCCCCAGATTGTATCGTCGTGACGAATCGCCGTTTTATCGTCTTCCACCAGAAAATGCTTGGCCAAATGGACTTTGACGATTACCTCTGGCGAGAACTGTTCGACGCTCGCATCAAGGAAGGTATCATCTACGCCGCACTGAGTTTCCAAGCCACGAGTGGGCGAACGATCCAACTTGACTACCTGTCCAAGGCGCAAGCCCGGAAGATATACCGCATTGCCCAAGAGCGTGAAGAGGCGGCATTGGAAGAGAGAAGAAGGCGAGAAATGGAAGAAAGGCGGGCGGGGGCAAGCAACGTCGTCGTAAACACCCCCGTGGCGATGTCTGCCTCGGATACCCCGCCGACACCGGCAACCGGGGCAAGTGCGGACGATCCGGTGGCAAGACTGAAGAAACTGAAGGTCATGCTGGATGCCGGGTTGATTTCGGATGACGAGTACAACTCGACGAAGACCCGGATCCTACAGAGCATGTGAGAGCATGTGGGGCGTCGGGCACGCTACACGCCATCGCGTGCCCCCGCCTTGACCATCGCGGCGCTGCCCGCCCTGCGTTGCGGGCCGCCGTGGGCTTCCGAGTCCCGCAACCGTCGCCGCGTCGTCCTGGGGCAGCGTAGACCGCGTGGCGTGGGTTCAGCCGATACGGCCACACCGCCGAAGCCACAATTCTCGCATCACCGCGATAGTCGGGTACCAAGCCTGCCCCGCCTCGCGGCACGTGTTTTGGATGATGATGATTTCGTCCAGTAAGTGAAGATACCGGACATCTCGGGAAATGGTTGACCTAGAGACGCCGTACAGCCGGGCCACCTTCGCCCCCGCACCGTGGACGCCCGAAAAAACCAACTTCATCCACAGTTTAATCGCCTTGCTGCGTCGCACATCGGCCCGTGATTGTCGCACCGAGTTGTAGTGCCGCCGCCACCCGGCTCGCTTGCACGCGGCCACCCAGCCCGCCCACGTCTCGTCGGTGTAGACGGCCAGCCGTGGGCAGTATTTTGTTGCACACTTATGGCAACCCATTTTTTACCATCCTACGTAACGCCGCCAGCGTCCTGGGGACCGCCACCCGCCGCCTGCGAATCCCCATTTTGTTGCACACTTATGACTACCTTATTGCCATGATGCCCGCTTCGCGGTGTCCCGGCTCAGTCGATGATGCCCCAGCTGAGCCGCCAGAGTCGCCGCATTTTTCGGATCGTCACCGGGATCTTGAGTTCGTGTTCGGTGTAGTTGATTTCGCCCAGCAGGTGGAACCACCGCACGTCTCGGCAAATCGTAGACCGGGACACGCCAAACGCTCTGGCTACCTTCGCCCCCGGACCGGGAACATCCGCACAAACGAGCTTCACCCACATGTCAACTGATTCCAATCGTCGCACGTCGGCCAGTAGTCGTCGAATGAGGTTATAGTGCCGCCGGCCGCCCACTAACCCCCAACCCCAGCTTTCCATTTTGTTGCACACTCATAGGGTCCTTTTCGATAAGCTGGGGGACTTCCCCCCCCCGCCGCCAGCTGCCGGGACCATCGCCAAGACGCCCACCGGATCGCAGCGGGCAGCATGCTTTCGATCCTTGCTCATTTCTTCTCGATCAGCGTGTGATATCCCAGTTCCTGCGGTTGGGCTTGGGGAGGGGCCATCAGTTGGCGAATGGCATCGAACACGATGGCGAACTGTCGGTCATGCTTCTGCTCCAACTCGTCCAACCGGCGCGTGAGGTCCGCATGGCTGGCCAGCATGCCCCGCAGCCGGACGAAGGCCCGCATGATCTCGATGTTGACTGCTACCGCGCGGGGGCTGTGGAGTACACTGGAAAGCATCGCGACCCCTTGTTCCGTGAAAGCCAACGGGGGATATCGTCGGCCACCCCAGGAACTTGAGATTCCAAATTGGAAGCTCAAGTTCTCCAGCTCTTCGGGTGTCAGTTGGAACATGAAGTCGGCCGGGAACCGCTCGACGTTCCGTTTGACCGCCTTGTTCAGGTTGCCGGTCGTGACTCCGTAGAGCGCCGCAAGGTCCGCGTCGAGCATGACCTTCTGGCCTCGAATCGACAAGATCGCTCGTTCGATCCGGTCCACGGGAATCACGGAACCTTGCTGTTTGGCCATAGGGCTACCCTTCGCATGCTGCTGCCTTCAGACTGGTCTCCCATCATCCCGTGTCCAACTCGCCTTGGCAATCCGCCGCACCGCCGGGAATGCGAACCACCGCCGGGATCGCTTCGGGCAGCGCAGGTCAAGCATCGGTCACAGCCTTCAAGACTTGAGCTTCCAAATTGGAAGCTCAAGTTATCGCATGGTCGCCCTGACCATCGCCAAGATGCCTTGCCGCAAGGCCTCGGGCAGGTCCTGCCAAGCGTCGACAATCAGGGCCAAGTCTGCATTGAATGCTGCGCCACGCGCTGCGCCTTCGCAAGAAACCCCTGTTTTTCCGGGGATTTCTGGGGTTTGATTCTGACTCTGGATCAGAAGGTTAACAGTTCAAATCTGTTCGGGGCTGCTTTCGCACTTTCGACAGAACCCCTTGTTTCGCAAGGGGTTCTGTCGTTTTGCTAGGTATTGCTGAATGATTCGCGCAAGGGGGGATTTTGAGAAGTGCCAACCGAAGTGCCAACTCCTGCGTGTTTCTCCCACAATTCGTCGGCGATGTCGTCAGCGTCCAGCGCCACGTAATACTTCATCGTGGTCGCGATATCCTTGTGCCGCATTAGCCGCTGCAACACTGGCGGCTTGACCTTCGATGCCCAACGAGTCCCGAAAGCACGCCGCAAGTCGTGGGCAGTGGCAAAAGTCCCGGCTGCTTTGTCGATGACCACCCCGGCCTTCTCCCCGATGTCGGAAACCAAGTGGCTCACTGCGTCAGGTAGAAGCGGCTCGCTGGTGCGGCCTGAATTCTGGGAGACGGGAAGGGCGTGGGGGTCTCGGATTCGCTGAGCTACTACCCCGCCGCCTGGGCAGCCCGTGCCTCTTGTGACCCCGCCCCCAGGGAAGCAATATAGGACCCCGCCCCCTTTTTGTTGCGCGCCGCGGCACGTGCGTTGTCTTGGTTCGGGGAGAACGAAAAAGGGGCGGCGCGGACTGGTCATTCCGCGGCACGCCCCCGACAAACTTTACACTCTCAGAATCATGTCTGTCGAAGAACAAGTCAAGTCCCATACCTGGCGGGTGGAGGCCGGCCTGCCCGTGCTTTACGGCGAAGCCTGCCCGCACTGTCACCGCTCCGAAGCGTTCCACGCGTATGACTGCCGGCCACGCACGTTTCGGCTGATCATCGGAGGATTCGTGAGGATCTTTCGCTCCGGCATCTGGCGCTGGGTCTGCGGCCGGTGTGGGAGGCGATTCACCGATTACCCCCGTTTGCCTTGCCGCACAAACGCTTTGTGACCGAGGTCGTCCTCGGCCGGTCACAGGCTTTCCTCGGATCGGACCAGTCGTATCGGGCCAGCGTGCGCCCCAACGGACGGGCGCTGGTCTACGACGACCGGCAGGACGAAGCGTTGGCCCGGGAGGGGGCCGCGCTCTCGCACAGCACCGTGTGGCGTTGGTTGTCGTGGCTGGGCGACGGCTTGCAGCGCACGTTTCGCGAAGCCCGGCGATTGATCCGGAGGCGGGAACCGCGCAGTCCGCTGCATCGCCAGGACTGGAGTGTGTCCTCCGCCAAGTATCGGTCCGAGTCGCGGCGCGAGCGCCGCAGGTGGCGGGGCATGTCCTACGGCAATCGCGAGAACCCCAGGTGGCGGAGCCTATTCTACCAGCTTGCCCTCAAGCCATTTTACGGAGGTCGCAGGATCGTTATCATCGACGATGCCGGTTCCTTGGACCCGTTTGGCGCCAGCTATCTGCTGAGAACGTTAGAGGAACCCCCTTCCAGATCGCTGATCATCCTGGTGGCGAGCGAGCAGATGCAGTGGCCGAAGATTCGGTCGCGGTGCCAGATTGTTCGGTTTCATGCCTTGCAGCCCGAAACAGTCGCTCAGCTATTGCTCACGCAAGGCGTCGCCAAGACCACAGCGACCGCGTCCCACTTGGCGGCGTTGTCCGAAGGCAGCGTCCGGCGGGCAATCGAACTGGCCGACAAGCGAGTCGGCGAGTTCCGGCAAACGCTTTTGGCTGAGTTAAGCCAACCGGACTGGAATTCGGTGGAATTCTCCAAGACCCTTGGCCAGTTCGTGGAAGAAGCCAGCAAGGAGGCGCCGCCGCGACTGGCCCGCATGATCCAGTTGATGGGGTTCGCAATCGAATTCTATCGCCAGTTGCTGCGTTCTCTGAGTGGTGCGTCCGTCACGGGGGACGACGTCTTGCGGCGGGCCGTCGCCGCCGCACACCGCTCGTGGCGCGGCGGCACCGAAACCGTCGCCTGCTGCTTGGACCGCTGCGTCGACGCGATGGGCCATGTTCAGGCCAATGCGAACCAGGCCACGCTGCTGGACTGCTGGCTGGATGATCTGGCCGGCATGACGCGATCAGGACGACCGTTACTGGAGTAGGCGCCGTCCTAGACCTCGAATACCTTGAGTACTTCGTCGCCGTAGTGATTGATGACCTTCACGGCGATCTTGCCGGTTTCGGGGGCGTCGAAGGGGCGGCTAGTGGTCGAGTAAAGGGCGGACCAAGCGGCTTCGTCGATCTCGGCTCGTAAGGCGCGTTTCAATTTCTCGTAGGGTTCGTCGGCGCCGGTGAAGTAGGCATGGCGGACGAAGAAACTCTCGCCGTTGTAGTTGGTGTCGATGAACCAGCAGGCAATGTCGTCCGTGCTGCTGGAACGGATCTCGCCGGTGGTTGGGTCGAAGATGTCCAGGCCCAACAGGTTCACGACGATGCGGCCATCCTTCTGCCGCTTGACCTCTACGTCCGGCTCGCCGAAGACCATGAACAGGTTACCGGAGCCGGTCTTCTTTAAGAGCTCGCCCATCGTCAGGTCGGGATTCATCCGCGTGGGCAGCACCACCAGTTTGCCGTACCGCTTGGCCTCTTCGGACACGTGCGGGTCGAAGGCGAAGCCGCAGACGATCAGCAAGTCGAAGCCGACGCCGCGGACGGCTTCCTTCGCGGCCTCCTTGACCAACTGCGGGCCAACCGTGCCGTGTTCCGGGCCGATGCACACGGCCACTCGCTGCGAGGCCCCGTCGCTGTTGGTGTACGTGCCTTCGCCGTGAATCCACTGGCCGGCGAATGGTTGCAGCGAGTCGAACTGGAGTCGTTCCTTCTTGAATGTGTTCTGCACGCCAGCCGTGCGGAGGTTGTCCAGGATCATGTTGCCGAATTGGTCGGGGCCGTAGGCGGCGATCTTCAAGCCCAACTTTGGGTCGCCCACTTCAGCGCGGTGTTTCTTCTCTTCGACGCTGATCGTCCGATGCGGCGAGAGGCTTTCCACGGTGAAGGGACCGGTGACGCGGACGCGTTTGTGCTCTTCGTAGGGCTGGTCGTACAGCATTTCCGTGTCGGCCCGGCGGGCGATCGAGGCATCAATTTCCTGCTGCCGTCCCTGACGAGACGCCCACCACTCCTTCAGCAGTTTCTTCGCGTCTGCGGCCCAGTCTTTTTCCGCTTCGCGGGGCACTTCCCATTCTTCCCACTTCTTCTTCAACAGCTTGTTGAGCTTCGCCCGAAGCGGCTCCAGTGTGGCCTGCCACTTGGCGTGGATGGTGTCGATTTCTTCGTTGTTGGCGATCGCTTTGAGCGTGACGTGGGGCACCCGCTTGTAGACGAACCCACGGCGGATATCGCCCTCGGTTTTCGGCAGTGGATGCGGTGGTAACTGGCCGGTCAACTCGGATTCCTTCTTGATGCCCTCCGGTGTGTCGGCTAGGTGGTAGTAGGGGAAACGTGCCGCCATCAGTCGCGTTCGGGCCAAGGTCAGCGCCACCCGACTGGTGTCGATTGTGATCCATCGCCTGCCCAACTGCTCAGCCACATAGGCTGTCGTGCCGCTGCCGCAGGTCGGGTCCAGCACCAAATCGCCGGGGTCGGTGGTCATCAGGAGACACCGCTCAACGACCTTGGTAGTGGTTTCAACCACATACTTCTTATCAGGTGCCCCGCCCACATCGGTCCAGAGGTTGTGGAGTGGATATGCGGGGAAGTCGTCGAAATATCGGACGTACCTGAGGGCTTTGTCCATCCCAAACACACGTTTCGCCGCAAGTATCCTTCGCATTCCGTCCTGATTGGTTTTCCATCGACTCCGCTCATACGGGCGATATGTCTTCCCCTCAAATTCGACTGCGAACCAACAGGCTGCACCCTCACCTTTCTCACGACCCATACTCGCTGACGTAAAGTTGTCGGCGGAGTACATCCTCGCGCCAACCGGCAGTTTGTCTGGATGTACACGCTCGGCTTTTGTCAGGGTTCGGCGCGAACCGTCTGGCAGTTCCAGACCTGAGTAATTCATTGCGCCGGGCTTTCCTGCCTCTTTGGTCTGGTACAATGACCGATACTTTGTTGACGTTCGGTTCTTTCCGTACCACACGATGTAGTCGCAGACCAAAGGTAGAAATACGTTCGTTGCGGTTGTGGTCTTCTGGACGGAAATAAGACCTATCCAGTTCTCCGTTCCGAAGACTTCGTCCAAGAGAGATCGCACAAGGTGTACGTTCTCGTCCCCGATTTGAACAAAGATCGACCCACTTTCACTCAACAGTTCCCTGGCGATGAGGAGCCTGTCGCGGAGGTAAGCGAGGTATGAGTGAATACCCAACTTCCACGTATCGCGGAACGCCAGGATTTGTTCGGGTTGCCGGGTGAGGTCTTCACTCTTTCCATCGGAGATATCGCGTTTGCGTGTGGAGACCTGCCAGTTGGAACCGAACTTGATGCCATAGGGCGGGTCCAGATAGATCATCTGCACCTTGCCCTTCAACGCCTCTTTCTCCGCCAAGGAAGTCATGACCAACAACGAGTTGCCAAGAATCAGCCGATTGGACCAGTTCCCTTCGTGGTGGTAGAAATCGACCCGCTTGTCAAAGTCGTCGGGAAGCCCGTTGAAGTCCGAGAACAGGCTCAGTTGCGCGTCGCCCTGCTTCTTCCCCAACTTGGCCAGCGTGGCGAGGAAATCCTCGATGATGGCCTGGGGATGAACCTTCTCCTGGATGTAGATCGGCACCGCGGGCACTTCCAGCGGCTGGCTGTCCTGCTCGTCCTTGCCCTTCCAGACCAATTGCGGGTCCAGGTCCGGGTTGCGCGGATAGCGGACGGTGTAAGGCTGTTGCTCTTCCTGCGCCACGAAGTCCCGCAGTTCCTCGGTTGGGATGTTCGTCCGCTTGTCCTTGTGGCGGACGGCGTCGATGCGCGTCGCGGATGGTTGTTTGACGTTCTTCTTGGCCACGTGCAAAACCTCTATGGTTCGTAAAGGAAATCGGCACCCACCGTGCGTTTCAGATTGCGGAGGTAGGAGTCCAAGGACGCCAGACACTTCTCTTGATCGCTGAAATTCACCTCGGAGAAGATGACCTGCATGGTTTTGTGGTCGGGAAACACGGAGAAGGCGCTAGCCGTGGCAACAGCGCCGTCCGCCATGACCAGCAACCGCAAAACAGTCTCCAGGCAGATTACGCGGCCCGCGATGCAGTCGCGAATGTCGTGCAACTCCGGGGCGCCGGCAATCGTCAGCATGGCTCGCTTGTCACCCGACGCCAGCAAGTACGTCGGCTGCTCGACCAGCAAAGCATAAAGCAGCGCCTCGCCGCCGTCGATTTCCCGGAAGTCGATCAGCCGCTGGTGCAACTGGTCGGCCGGGCGATCCGTGACGGCGGGGACCGTCTTGCACGCGGCCAGGGCACGGTCGCGAGTCTGCGGCTGACAGAGTTGCAGGAACTTGCGGCTCCGGCGGAGCATGTGCGGCAATGGGTCCAGACGCAACGCCATGCCACGACCGAATCCCACGAGCGTCAACACCCGATCCAACAGGCCAGCGCCGCTAAGCAACACGAACACATCGCTGTCGATCATCAGCCTCGCCGCAGCCATCTCTGCCCCCCCGTCAGACTGCCGAAAGCAGCGACAAGAACCGCTCCGTCGATTCGGGAAGATCATCGCGACAGAGTCGGCTCTTCAAGGCAGCGCCGATCTTGGCCTTGGCTCCGTGGTCCAAGCCCAGCAGCTTAAGTGCATTCTGAGCGACGGCGATACGTTGGGCGTTACGGCCGTAGATTAACGCTACGGTGCCGGGATCGATGTTCTTGTCCGCTGCGATCCGCTTGGCCCAGGCAACCAACTTATCCGCCGTCAGACCGTAGATTGGCGTTGTGCGAATCGACGGATGGCCGGTCAACGCGGCGCAAGCGAACTCGTCCGCCGCCGTCTCTTCCGCGTCCTTGTCAAGCTGGTCGATGTCGCTGTCGGCCAGGGGCGGCTTGCCTTCGGCCACATGGCCCAACAGAATGTGAGCCAACTCGTGGGCCAAGTGGAAGGCGATCCAGGGCGGACTGTCGCGCCGGCACGCCAAGACGATGATGGGGGTCCGCCCGTGGAACAGGGCGAGACCACTGAACTTCTTGCTGGCCTTGGGCAGTTCCTCCAAGTGCAATACGGCGATGCCGTGGCTCCAGGCGAATTCGAGCAAGCCCTCCAAATCGACGGAGTATCTGTCGGCCAGAACGCGTTGTCGCAACTCCTGTACCGACACGACCCCACTAAACGGCGGTAGTCCCGGCAATGCCGTCAGGATCGCCTTGGCTGTTTGCTCGGCCAGCAGGATCGCCGGTCGGACTTCGTGGGCCTTGGTCCCCTTGTTACGTTTCAGACGCACATTGTTCAGCGCAGGAAGTGTCAGTGACCGTTCCGCGGATCGAAGTTGATCGATGGGGAAACCCAGCATCCGAGACACGGCGGCCTCCGCCATCGCCCGGTTCGCCGGCTTCTCGGCTAGTTCATCCTCCCACCACTCGGGCAGAATGCGATATCGGACGAAGCTGGCGTCAAAGCCAACGTCCCGCAGTCGTTCGTAGAGGTCTTTCATCGGCTTGGCGTAGGTCATCCGCTTCTCCTCCGGGCACGGAATTATGCCCCCGCGGCGATGCAGGCGTCGAGACTGCTGCGGATCGTCGCTTGGGCGTTCCACGGGTCGCGAATCTCGATGAACGCCCAGCGGCCCCAGGTGCCGGCATTGTTGACGGCCGGCACCCACAGTGTTTGGACCGTGGAAACCTTGGCCTCCTTGTCCTTGTCCTTCGCACCAGTGACTTCGATGATCAAGTTCAACGGGTTCTCACGGCCGTGGCCGTCGTTGATCCGGGCAATGAAGTCGGGCAAGTAGTTCCGCTGGCTGCCGCCGGTCGTGTAAGGAATCAGGAAGCTGAGCCCGTAGTTCTTAACGTAGCAGAGAACCTCGTCCATGTCTTCCAGGGTCTGGGCCATTTTCTGTTCCCAGGACTTCGTGTCGCCCACCACATGGGAGACATGGGACTTGTCGGCCTTGGTCTTGTAGGTGTCCCGGATGGTGTCGAAGTCCACGTGGCGGGTGGAACCGACGGTGTCGTAGGGCTTGGGAATCGGCAGCAGTTGTTTCTCGCCCTCCGTCGAAGCCACGATTGCCCGGTAGATACGGTCGGCTGCATCGTGGGCGTTCCCCACCAGGAGCAACAGTTGCGGGAAGGTGTTGTCTTGGCAGACGACGCATTCGGCCATCCATCGTCGGCTGATGCTGAGCAGGTCCGGAAACAGCCAAGGCTTGAGGTTCTGCTGCTCGTCGCGGAAGTAGTGTTCCAGAAGCCGCTTGGCCAACAGGAACGTGACCTCCTGCGGGCGCCGAGATTTCAGTTCGTCCAGGGTGAGGATGCTGGACTCGCCGACAATTGGCGCGATCTCGACTTTGGTTGGCACTTGCGCCGTGGACAGGACGAAGTTCGCGTCTTCCGTGAACTGTGCCGTCAGCCGCTCGGCCGGCAGTTGGTAACGGTAACCGTCGATTCTGGGGAAAGTGATCTCGCTTGCGGCCCGCTCCTCCAACGCGCGAACGCGGGTCACAACCGGCCCGGGACCGGGGCCGATTCGAGGGCCTTGCGAGTGAATGAAGGAGAACGGCACGCCGTAGACGTCGGCATACTCGACAGGGAAGGCTTCGATCTCAAGCGTCTCGCCGTTGGGCAGCGTCACGGTCTGGAGCACGGCTTGGTAGCTCATGCGCCGTAAACCGCGGCCCACCACCTGTTCACAGAGCAGTTGTGTGCCAAACGCCCGAACGCCAAGGATGTGCGTCACGGTGTTGGCGTCCCAGCCTTCCGTCAACATGGAAACCGAAACGACGCACTTGATGTTTTCGCCGAGCTTGCCACGCTTGCCGACGGTGTTGAGGACCTCGCGAAGCAAGTCTTCGTCCGTCAGCTTCTCCGGGTCGATGCCGGGGAATCGTCGGCGATATTCGGCCTTGAATTCATCGATTTCGCGGCTGGCGATCTTCTTGAAGTCATCGCTCATGGACTCGCCCGATTCCAACTGCTCGGAATCGACGAGGATCGTATTCGGACGGTCGGTGAAGCGGCCACCGACGACGTTGCTAAGGACTTTCAGCTTGCCGGGTACGGCGACAGTGGAACCGTCAGGCAACGGCTTTTCCCAGCCGGCGACGTAGTCGAAGACCAGCTTTGAAACGCTGGTGTTGTTGCAGACCACGATAAACACCGGCGGCGTGAGCCCGGAGCCTCGGACCTCTTCGTTCTGTCGCCATTGTTCGTAACTCTTGGCGTAGTTGGCGTACAGGCTTTGCAGCGCGGCTTCCAACGTCGGCGGTAGTGTCGGCTCGCCGGAAACAGCTTCTGTCCGACGCCCTTTCTTGGGCAGATCGTCGCGAATGCGATCCCACAGATCCCGGTATGTCGGCTGTTCGCCGGTCATCGCGTTGTCGGACACGGGAACTCGCGGCACTTTGACGATGCCGCTTTCAATGGCGTCGATCAGCGAAAAATCGGAGACCACCCAGGGAAACAACTTGCCTTCGCGGCCATACCCGGACCCGCGGAGGAAAAAGGGCGTGGCGGACAGGTCGTAGACGGTCTTGATGCCGCACTTCCGCTGGATGGCTTCCAGGCCGCTGATCCAGACCCGGGCAGCTTCGTCGCGTTTCTCGGCTTCTTTGCGGTCATCACCCGTGAGTTTCTCTTCGTCGTTGCCGACCCACCGACGATAGCAGTGGTGGGCCTCATCATTGATGGCGATGATGTTGTGCTTGGTGCCCAGCGCGCGGCAGACCCGGCGGACCATTTCGCCCTCGGACTCGGTGAAGGCGGATTCGCCGCCTTGGCGCAGGATCTCCTTGGTCAGCGCGGCCGCCTTGACCTTTTCGCGGCGCAGGAAGCCGTGGTAGTTGGTGATGAGGATCTTGGCCTGCCCCATCTTGTCCAGCAGGTCGGGGGGCACAATGTCCATGGCCCGATAGTAGTTGCCGGGGTCGCTGGGCAACAACACGCGCAGGCGATCGCGGATCGTGATGCCGGGAGTGACCAACAGAAAGGTGTCGGTGAAGCGGGCGTCCTTGGAGTTGGCCAGCTTGTTCAGGACATGCCAAGCGATCAACATTGCCATGACCACGGTCTTGCCGCTGCCGGTAGCCATTTTGCAGGCGATCCGCAGCAGCCCCGGGTTAGCGTCCTCGTTGTGCTCTCGCAGGAAATTCTCGATCCAGGTCTGACCGCGTTTCTTGGCGACCTCGACGATGTAGATCAGCGTTTCGAGAGCTTCGATCTGGCAGAAGAAGAGCCGGCGGGCCCGGTCGGGATGCTGCCAGTACTCCAGCAGCCGGGCAGTCTGCCGCGTGACTTCGTGGGTGTAGCCGGACTCTCGCCAGATCTTGACCAGTCGTCGAATTTCGTTGATCGTCTTGTTCTCTTCGATGCGGTCTGCGGTCCACTCCTCGAAAACCAATTGCTTGTGTTTCGCTTGTTTTCGTGGTTTGGCAATGGGGATGAAGAACTGGCTGCCACGCCGGCCCTGGACGAGCTCGTCCGTGATGCCGTCCTCGCCGAAGCGATAGTGCCGCTTCGGCTCTTCAAAGGGTGAGTTGACGACGGGATTCTCGATGACGACCTGACGCATTCGCAAACCCACCTTTCCGCTGGGCTGGTCTGCGGGGCACCAGTCGAAAGGCAGGGAAGGACGGACACCCCACAGCCAGATTTCAACCCAGCACGTGGCCACGCACGGGACACCCAAGGCCGTAAGCTAGCCGCACCGGGGGTGCCGGTCAACAGCCCGTAGCGAATAAGCGAAGCCCCAGTACCCGGTTTCTGGAGCATCGCTGCACTCTGCCCCAGCCTGGCCCACGCAAGATTGGGCAGACGTGTGGCTAGGGGTCGGGTGTACGAATTTCAGTTCTTGCGGCGAGTAGCTGTTTCTTGGCCACGGACTTGGGGCCGCAAAAACTGAAATTCGTACACCCGACCCCCTGTCTTCGCGCGGCACAAGAACGGGATAAACTCCAGGCAGCTTCCCACCGCGATTTTGCGCAGCCCCAGCCCCCCTGACCCCTGCTGGGCGTTGATCGTAACGTTGCGCATCGTAAACGCGAAGCGTCAGCGAGGATGAGCGGCGTTTTCCTCGCTGACGCGTCGGGTTACGATGATCCGCTGCTAGCGTTTTGCGTCACCTTACGATCAAGGCCCCCCCTGCTGCTAGCGTTTTGCGCAACATTCCGATCAAGGCCTGCTGCACAGTGACCCAGCTTTCTTTGCGGCATCGGAAACCAGCTCTCACCCTTCCTCTTATCATTCTGCCCCCATCATTTTGCCAGTCGAACCTCCTGAGGCCCGCTTGTGAAGCAGATGCGGGATTGCCAAAATAGTGCCCGGCTCGAAAGCCTGACCTACAGGACTCCAAGGAGAAGAAACAATGCACACCAACTTGAGAAGACTGCTTGGCCTCGTGTTACTGGGCGTGTCGGTAACCTGGGCTGCTTCCGCGGCGCGGGCTCAGACGCCGACGCGCACCTGGACTTCGGTCGACGGCAAACGCACGCTGGAAGCCGAATTCGTGGAATTCAAAGACCAAAAGCTCCGTCTGCGCAAGTCGGACGGAAAAGAGGTGTCGCTGTCGCTCTCCGCACTCAGCCCGGCGGATCGCGAATTCGTGCGAGAGGAAATGCAGCGGAGAAGGAAGACGACCGCTTCCGCTACGCCGGGCAAGGCGGCGAAGGGCGTCGCTGTGGGTGAGTGGCCGCGCTGGCGCGGCCCGAATATCGACGGCAAGTCGCAGGAAACCGGACTGCTGAAGGAATGGCCCGAGCAGGGTCCACCGCTGGTCTGGCAGGTCGAAGGTCTGGGCACCGGCTTCGGCGGACCGTCCGTCACGGGCGGCAACATCTTCGTCATGGGACGGCGCGACGGGAAGGATCACATCCTGGCCATGAACGTGACGGATGGATCGAACCAGTGGGCTTCGCTTGCGGGTCCGGGGAGTCGTGAACGCGGGCCGAATTGCACCCCGACGGTCGACGGGAATCTGGTGTATGGCATCACCATTGATGGCGACCTGCTGTGCGCTCAGGTCGCCACGGGCAAGGAAGTCTGGCGCAAGAACTTCGCGAAAGACTTCGGCGGCAAAATGATGTCCGGGTGGGGCTATAGCGAGTCACCCTTGGTCGACGGCAACCTGCTGGTCTGCACCCCCGGCGGCGACAAAGCCATCCTGGCGGCGATGGACAAACGCACGGGCAAGCTGGCGTGGACCACGCCCATGCCCTACGGCGGAAGTCACGGGCAGGATGGCGCCGGTTACTCCTCGATCGTGATCAGCCAAGCGGCCGGTGTGAAACAGTATGTGACCTTGGTCGGCCGCGGTGTGATCGGTGTGGCGGCGGACACCGGTCGTCTGCTGTGGCACTACGAGCGGATCACCAACGGCACCGCAGCCATCCCCACGTGCATTGTCAGCGGCGATTACGTGTTCTGCTCCAGCGGCTACGGAGATGGCGGCACAGCGCTGCTGAAGTTGAGCGGCGGGCGCGGTGGTGTGGACGCTAAAGAGGTCTACTACAAACCCGCCAACGACGTGCAGAATCACCACGGTGGCATGATCCTACTGGATGACTACATCTATATGGGCAACAAGCACAACGACGGTTTTCCCTTGTGCCTGAACATGAAATCGGGTGAGGACGCCTGGCGGCCCGGCCGCGGTCCAGGCAGCGGCTCGGCAGCCGTCGCCTACGCGGATGGGAATCTCTACTTCCGTTATCAAAACGGGATCATGGCGCTGATCGAAGCCACGCCCCAGAAGTACAACTTGAAGAGCAGCTTCAAATTGCCCTCGGTGCGGGCCGAGAGTTGGCCGCATCCGGTGATTGCCGACGGCAAACTGTACCTCCGTGACCAGGAAGTCCTGATGTGCTTCGACATCAAGGCGAAATGACCTACTTCACTTGGAGCGTCTTCAGGAAGGCCCGGAAGGCTTCGCCCTGGGCGTCCATCGTCTTTTCCGGCCCGTAGGCTTTGACGAAATACAGCTGGCCCTTGACCGGAATGATTGCGCCCAGCATGCGATAGCCTTCCCGCTCGACACCGGGGGCAAAGGGGCCAGCTTGGTCGCTGTACTTGCCCGTGAAATCGACCACGGTCACTGTGACCCCGCCCAACTCGACTTCGTCCTTGGTCTCTTTCTGCGGCTTGTCGACGAACTGCGTGCGCCAGCGGTCGATGTTTTCCTTGACGCTGCCGCCGGCAGAACTCACCGTCAGCCGTCCGTCCTGCGAATCGCCTTCGGCTTTCGGCAACGCAAATTCGGCGATGAGCATGGAGCTCCGCGGCTGCTTCCGCACCCATTTCTCCGGCGCCGAGAGGCGCAGCGCGTCGGTGTCCACGTCCGGGCCGGTCGGTACGGGCGCGGCGGCTCCCGCGTGCGCCTCCAGAGCAGCAAGTTCCGGTGAGGCGGCAGTGCCGTGCGCGGCGCCCACGTCTTTCTCCCCAGGGGGAGCCGCCTCGTTCTGGGACTTCGGTGTGGTCCCCTCCCGCTTCGTCGGTTGATACGACTCACCGCAGCCCACACAGAACACCGTCGCCATCAAGAGCCCGCTAGCCAGGCACGTACGAACCATGTCATCTTTCCTTTCGCAATTGTTCCCGTCTTCACCTGCGCCCACCGCGCCCTTCGATAGTCTCTGGCGAGCGTCCGCTGGCTGCTGCCGAGCCCCGCGGCAGACAAGCCGTCAGGGGGCTGACGCTCGACGCATTGGATAGGTCCACGGGGCGCCACATTGCGGCCAACGTAGCAGGCCAGATGGAATTTGTCTAGCGAGTTACCTTGATGTGCCGGTCGGGGCGAATGCTCGCGACGTGCCAACGGCGGAGATTTCCCTGAACCGCGAACTGTCAAACGTCGATAACGCGTGGTTAGGACAGGTGCGGTAGGACCGCGATTACAAACCGAGTTGAGGTAGCATCCGATGGCACAGCACACGTATCGAGTGGTCACCCGCGCAAGTGACGGAACGCTGCGGATTCGGGATTTCGACACGGAAGAACACCTGCTCAAGACCCATACGCAGATCGGCATCGACGACTGCAGCACCGATCTCACGCTCCGCGGCAAGCCGGTATTTCGCGGCATGATCGGTCCGATCCCGGACGGGAAAAACGTCGCGCGCTACGAGTCGCCGGAAGTCTTCGAGATGCTGACGAAGGAGTGGAGTAACGCCGCACCCAAGCGCCGGCGCCGCCGCTCCTCGATCCAGATCGATCAGGCCCACTCGGAACCCCCCGCGCCCCAGGGCTCGCTGGACATCGTCCCGCACCCCCATGTGACTTCTTAGCCCGTAGGGTGGGCCAAGGGATCGCAACATCTTGGTGGGCCTTCGCTAGCCGTCCCCGCCGTATTTCCTAGCACCAAACGGTTTTCGGGGTTGTCGGTGTCAAGCATGGGGTTTTAGGCGAGCGGCAGGAAATAACTTACCCGTAGGTCGGCCTTTCCAGGCCGATCGGGACGGTCTTGGAAGACCATCCTACATTAAATTGGGTACGTTATTTCCTGCCGCTCGCCTTACGGTTTCGCAGAGACGGACCGCCAGCTGGGGTCAGACGTACAGATTTCAGTTTTCGCGGGTAGAAGGCTTTCCCTAAGCTTGGGCACACGACCGCGAAAACTGAAATCTGTACGTCTGACCCCTTGTTTCACGCTCCGTCTCTGCTGAACCGTTAAGTCTCATGCTTTGCGCGCAGGGGCCAAAATACCGTTTGGTGCTGGTGCGACGAAGCAACGACGTTTAGCATAGCGACCGCGGTCTTTGAAGTTTCGCTATCATGTTTTCGCGGCGTTTGTTGTAGGTTGGGTCTCCGACCCGACCTCAGAAACATCGAAAAAGGACGGGTCGGGAGACCCATCCTACGAAAATGCGCAACTTCAAAGACCGCGGTTCATTCGGGAACACGGCAGGCTCGGTCCACCCTCCCAGATCGGTGACACCGACCGCTACGCCTGTTTCGATCGCCGCGCGTGGTATAAGATAAATTGCCTACGTGCTTCAAGATACTGGCCCCTTGGTTTCCGATTGGGCGCCCTGATGGCTACCGACATCCGCTTGACCGAGACTGCGCCGCTGCTGACGCCGGAACTGCGTCCGTACGTTGATCACTTGGTGACGGAAGATGAGACGCCTGTGGACAATATCTTTTCGGAGAAGCAGCGGCGGCTGTTGACCGAGCCGCTGTTCAGTTCCTGGGTTCACCCGCTTCATGGGCGCAGCTTTGTGGCCCTGGCGAACGTCGGCTTGTTCTACACCGTCCGCCGCCCACCCTACGTGCCGGACATGTTGTTGAGCCTGGATGTCGAGTTGCCGACGGATGTGCATCCCAAGCCGTTCCGTTCGTGTTTTCTTTGGGAATACGGCAAGCCGCCCGACGTCGTCGTCGAAATCGTCTCGAATCTGGAGGGCGGCGAAGACACGGCGAAGCTTGTCGGCTATGCCCGAATCGGCGTCCCCTACTACGTGATTCTCGATCACGAGCGTCTGCTGAGCGATCGGCCGTTACGTGTGTTTCGGCGGGAATCGGTGGCCTATCAGGAAATGGCCGAACCGTTTTGGCTGCCTGGCGTGAAACTGGGCTTGCGACTCTGGCACGGCCGCTATGAAGACCTGGACAACACGTGGCTACGTTGGGTTGACGAGCAAGGCCGGCCCCTGCCGTCGGGTGCGGAACGCGCGGAGCTCGAGGCCCGGCGCGCGGAGCTCGAGGCCCGGCGAGCCGAGCGTTTGACGGACCAATTGCGGCGTCTGGGCGCCGAGCCGGAAGTCTGAGGTCGTGGACGCTCCCGCGGCGACAATCCAGGTAATCTAGCGTCCGGAGACCACTCCATGAACGCCACTCGCAACGCAGACGCGATTCCGCGCGTGTTCATTTCCTCGACCGTCGAGGACCTGCGGGCGTACCGTGAGGCGGCTAAGGAAGCCGCCCTGGGGGCCGAGCTGCTGCCGCGCATGCTGGAGTACTTCCCCGCCTCGGGCGACCGTCTGCCCGTGGATTGCTGTCTGCAGGAAGTCGCGGACTGCGATCTGACCATCGTGATCGTGGCTCATCGCTACGGTTGGATCCCGACCGGTCAAACGCCAGGCGAGGCGAAGAGCATTACCCGGCTGGAAGTCGATCAGGCAATCGCCTGTGGCCAGGAAGTCCTGGCCTTCCTGGTGGACGATAAGCAGCCTTGGCCCGAGGACCAGCGCGAAGAGAGCTCGCTGCTCGCCGCCATTCGCGCCGGCAAGGCAACTGGGAGACAATTGAAGGCCGTGCAAGAGAACGTCGAGCGGCTGAAGGACTTCAAGGACTGGCTCAGCGGTCGCAACATCCGCGCTTTCTTCACCACGCCCGAACATCTGCGGCGGCTGGTGAGCGAGGCCCTGTCGGGCTGGCGCAAACGGAACATGGCCCCGGCTGCGGCCCAACTCCACCTCGCTCCGTCGGATCCCACCCGCTACCTGGAATCGCTCCGCGAGCAGACATCGCACATCGACATTCGCGGGCTGCAAGTCGGCACAGGCCGTGTCCACCGGTTCCCGATCGAAGACTTGTTCATCTCGCTGACCACCGCCGCCCGCCCGCTGCCGAAAGACGAGACGGACGCCGACGATCCTGAGCGGATCGCGTCGCGTCTTGCGGAATCCTGCGCGGCGCTCCCCTTGCAGGCCGCTCTGCAGCACGACCGTCTGCTGGTTGTGGGCGATCCGGGGATGGGCAAGACGACCTTCGTGCGCCGCGTCGCTTACGCACTGTGCCAGACGCGATTGGGCGAGACGCCGGACGCCGCGCAAACCCGCCTGGGCGTGGCCGACCGCACCTTTCCCGTCCTGCTGCGGCTGAACGAACTGGCCCAACACCTGGGCCGTTGCCGCACCCAAGCCGGGGCCCCGGCCACCGCGACCGCGGCGGCCTGGCTGCCGTACTTCCTGGCCGCCGTCAGCGCCGACAGCAGTTGGGGGCTGGACGAAACCTTCTTCCGTCGGCAACTGGAAGGCGGCCTGTGTACCGTGCTGCTGGACGGTCTGGACGAAGCGCCGGACCGGATCATCCGGGAGCAGTTGTGCACCCTGATCGACCAGGCCGCGATGGCCTATCGCGGCTGCCGCTGGGTGGTCACCAGCCGGCCGGCTGCCAACGCCGGTGCGGCGGTGTTACCCACCTTCACCCACGCGGAGATCGACCCTTTAAGCGATGCGGCGATCGAGACGTTCCTGTCCCGCTGGTGTGCGGCCTTGTATGCCGACAGCCCCGACTCGGCCAGCCAGCACTTGGCCGAGTTGCTGGAGGCCCTGCGCGCCCGGCCCGACATCCGCCGCATGGCCCGCAATCCGGTGATGCTGACCGCCTTGGCCGTCGTGCATTGGAACGAGCGGCGGCTGCCCGAACAGCGGGCCGAACTGTACGAATCGATTATCCGCTGGCTGTCGCGTTCGCGCGAGCAGCGGCCGGGACGGGAGAAGGCCGAGCGGACGGTACAGTTGCTGCAGGAACTGGCGTTGGCCATGCAGAACCATCCGGAGGGCCTCCGCACCCAGGTGCCCAAACGCTGGGCCGCCGAACGTTTGGCCCCCGCCTGGGCTGCGGGCGGCCAATCCGCCACCGACGCGATCGACACGGCCCAGCAGTTCCTGGAAGCCGAGGAGTTGGACAGCGGCATCGTGGTGGCTCGCGGCAGCGAGCTGCAATTCTGGCACCGCACGTTCCAGGAATTCCTGGCTGCCCGGGCCATCGCCGGCCGTACGGACGAAGGCCAGCGGCAGCTGCTGTGGGGACCGCCGCCCCGGCTGTACGCCCCGGAGTGGCGCGAAGTCGTGCTGTTGCTGTCCGGCATCCTGCACCAGCACGGCCCGGACAAGGTCGACGCGCTGGTGGGAAGCCTGATCGCCGAGGTCTGGCCGGACGGGGAACTGGCGGCCCAGGCCCGTTGCGTCGGGCTGCTGGGCGCGATCCTCCGCGACCTCACGCCGCTGGCCTACGAAGTGAAGCACGCCGTCTATCCGGACCTGCGCCACCGCGTGCTGGCCATTTTCGACCGCCAGCGCAGCCCAAGCGTGCCGATCGAAGTGCGGATCGCCGCGGCCGATGCGCTCGGACAAACCGGCGACCCGCAGATGGACCACCGCCGCGCCGACTATTGGATCGAAATCCCGGCCGGTGAGTTTTGGATGGGGGCGCAGAAAAAGGACCCGCAGCAGCGGAACTTTGATTCAGAAGCGTACGACGACCAGTGGGACGAATCGCCCGTCCATGCTGTGCCGCTGGAAACATTTCAGATCGCCCGTTACCCCATCACTGTAGGCCAGTTTCAGCAGTTCTTCGACCACGGCGGCTACGAGCAGCCGCGCTGGTGGGATTCCGCCGTGTTCGGCCAGTTCAAGGAGCCGAACGACTGGGACAAACAGTTGCCGTTTCCCAGCCGCCCGGTGACCGGCGTCAGTTGGCACGAGGCGTCGGCGTTCGCGGCCTGGCTGGGCTGTCGGCTGCCGACCGAAGCGGAATGGGAACGGGCGGCGCGCGGAACGGACGGACGTAAGTACCCCTGGGGCAGTGAACCGGCGAACGAAACGCGGTTGAATTTCGCCGGTAAGATTGGTCATGTGACGCCGGTGGGAATCTACCCGCTGGGGAATACACCGGAAGAGATCAGCGAATTGGCGGGGAACGTGTGGGAATGGTGTGCCGACTGGTACGGCAAGTACGAGGACGCTATCGAGCATAATCCACGGGGTCCCGACAAGGGCTCGGCCCGGGTTCTCCGGGGCGGTTCGTGGCGCTACCACGCGCGGGACTGCCGCTCCGCTTGCCGCAGCAGGCGCGATCCTGGCGTGCGGTCCCAGCGCTTCGGCTTTCGTGTGGCCGCAGTTCAGTCCAGGTGAGCGGTAGCGAGCGGAGCGAGAGCGGGTCTTACGAGCTGGAGGGACGACGGCGAGTAGCAGCGGTGTGAGGCACGAACACCGCGCGCGATATATTTTGCGACGTAATCTGGGGTCGGAACTGGCCCGTTCCTCGCTCACGCTTCGGGTTATTGTGAACGCAAGGGCTCAGACGTACAGAATTCAAAATTGGCCGAGCCACGTCTTTGCCATTGGAGAGAACCCTGCCCGCCAATTTTGAATTCTGTACGTCTGAGCCCGGTCTGCACCCTAACCAGGGAGGAAGTCCCCATGCAGCGAACGAGTTCCCCCTCGCGACACGGTTTACTCGGCGCTCTCTGCTTCGGGCCCGTCGGCCTGTCCGTGCTGTTGACGCTGGCTTCGTCGGCAGCGGCTCAAAGTGAAAACGGCTTGAGCGGGCATTGGAAACTCGACGACAACGGTGCCACGGAGCTCGTGGCCGACACGTCGCCGAATCAGTTCCACGGTACGCTCGATGCGACCACGGCCGAACGTTCCGTGGTCGGCCGGATCGGGCGCGCGATCCGCTTCCCGGCGAAAGGCTCCGTGCAACTTGACCGGCACGCTCCCGCGCTGGGCAAACTGACCGACTTCACCGTGTCGCTGTGGATCCAATACGACGGCGGTGCCAGCCGGCAGTTGTTCACGTTTTCCGATGGCACGCTGAATCACCGCGTCCAGATGGAAGTTCATAACGACCGGCTGCACTTCGGCTGGCAGAACGGCGGTGGATTTGCCGGGTTTGCCACGGACAGCCTGCCGTGGACACCAGGCACCTGGTATCACGTCGTGTTTGTCAATGACAGCAAGTCGGGCAAGTCGATCCTGAGGTCAAACGATTTGGTGTGGAAGACCGACGCGAATACGGTTTCGCCAGCGGCTCTGCAAAAGCCGGTCAAGCGGATCGAGATCGGCTCGCTCCACGGCGCGTATCCGTTCCACGGTTGCCTGGACGACGTGCGGCTGTTCAAGCTGGCGCTCCCGCTGCCGG
>JAPLNJ010000292.1 GCA_026692885.1 Planctomycetota bacterium
AGACACGGCTCGAAGCCTCCGTCGCCAATCGGCTTTGCCAAGCGGAGAGGCAGATCGCCGGGACGGTCTCGGCACGGGGAGTTCAGGTGGGCAGCCAGCGAATCTGTGAAGGCGATCGCGTGCTCTTCCACAACTCGTTACGCCGTCACGGCGTCGAGAACGGCTTCCGGGGAACCGTTGTCGGCGTGGATTCCGTTCTTGGAAACATGACCGTGCGTCTGGACCACGAGCCCAGCCCTCAGGCGAGGGCCAAAGGCCATCGGCAAACGATCACGGTGCCGGTGAGGGAGTTCTCTCCGGAAATATTGACGCTTGCCTATGCAGCCACCACGCACAAGATGCAGGGCCAGTCGATTTCCAAAGCGTACGTCCTGCTTGGCGGGGCGATGACGGACATGCAGATGTCGTACGTTCAGGCCACACGTGGCCAGGACTGCACACGAATCTTTGTCGACGAACTCCATGCGGGAGAATCGCTGCAGGACTTGGCTCGCTCGATGACCAGGTCGCGAGCGAAAGACCTCGCTCACGATGTTATGCGGCAAGGACGCCAGCCGGCGCGTTTAGAGCATCGGCTCCAACACGAACCCAGTTGATCCATTAAGGGCTTAGCCATGCGTGAAACCATCCGCGGCCTGCTTTCCTCGCTGCATGCAGCCGCGTTGGCGATTGGGACCGTCCTCGTGACTGCGATTATCGTTCGCTTCTGTCTTACACTCGGATTTGACATCCTCGTTAAGGGCGTTCCCGCGTTGATTCTCGTTCTCTGGCGAGATCCGGTCGTCATCGTGGCCTTGGTTATCGCGATCATCATCGTCTGGGCGAATCCCTGGGACAAGGCCGAGGGGCCACCCGTTCGGCGCGGGCGAGAACTCGTCTCCCTGCGAAAAGCCCGTCAGCGGGCGCAATCTCCAACAACGGCTCCCCGGGCCGGCCGACGCCACCCGCAAGGCCCCGACGACCACAAGCCATCCTAATGCTTCCGGAGGTGACAGCATGTTGTCATTTTTCAAGCGAACCCAGCCGACATCCCCAACGCCGAGGCCGAAGATATTCTGGGGCGGGATAGAACTGGATGAATCCGAATCAACGGGGCATTTCCTGTGTACAGGCAGCCCCGGCAGCGGCAAGACGATCATGATGCGTGTGCTGATGCAGTCAGTGCTGACGCATGTGGGGAGCGGCCAAGACATGCGCGCCTTGGTGTACGACGCCAAGCAGGACGTCCTTCCCATCCTGCACGCCTTCTGCCGCCCCGCCTGCGTCAAGACCTTGAATCCGTTTGACGATCGTGGCGTCGCGTGGGACATCCACCGCGATATCCGTGAACCGCGGGTCGCCGTGGAGATTGCCTTCACGCTCATTCCCCCGACCCAGGAAAGCCAACCCTTCTTCAGCGACGCCGCCCGCCATCTGCTCTGCGGCGTCATGTTAAGTTTCATGTTGAGTGGCGTCGAATGGACCTTTGCCGACCTGCTCCGAGCCTTGCGCAACCGGCGGCACCTCAAGGCCATCCTGAAACGGCATCCGCAAACTGACGAAATCGTGAGCTGCTATTTCTACGACCGCCGTCTGCTGTCGAACATCATGTCCACGCTCGCTACGAAACTGATGCCCTTTGAGCCGATCGCCGCGGCGTGGGACATCGCTAAAGAGCGTGTCGCCCTCGAAGATTGGGTCCGGAACGAGTGGATCCTGGTACTCGGCAATTCGGAGACCAGCCGCACTGCCATCAACGCGGTGAATCGATGTTTGTTCAAACGAGCCAGCGACCTTGCCTTGGCTCAGGGCGAATCGTTCACGCGACGCTCGTGGTTCATTGTGGACGAGGCTTCGGAGGCCGGCAGGCTCGACGGGCTGGTGTCCTTGCTCAAGAAGGGACGGTCCAAGGGCGCCTGCGTTGCCATCTCATTCCAGTCGGTGTCAGGCCTCCGCGAGGCCAGCATGTACGGGCAATACTTCACCGACGAAATCCTGGGGCAAATCGCCAATCGGTTCTTTGGCCGTGTGGAGTGCCCCGAGACCGCGGAGTGGGAGTCCCGCATGATCGGTGACCAAGAGGTTGATCAACTGACCACAAGTCAGACGAGCGGAGAGAATTCGTCGTCGACGACCACGAGCACACAACCAACGACGCGTCGCGCCGTTCTGCCGTCGCAGCTCATGTGCGTGCCGCCCTGCAATCGAGCGAACGGTCTGGCCGGCTATTTCTTGTTGCGGTCGGCAGGCTGCTTCTACGCCCACTTCGGCGGTGAGGAGGTCTTCGACGAGTGGCTGATAGCCCCGGATGAACACACGCCGGATTTCGTGCCGCGGGATGTACGAGCCCAGTTTCTCCGCCGCTGGACCGCGGACGAGGAAGCCAGATTTGCTCCACCGCCGCCGAAACGGAAGTTGGCTGCGGCTCCCATCGCTCCAGATAAACGCAGCAGTCTGTCCGAACGGCTAAAGAAGCTCGACGATCTATTCCCGGGAGCCACGTGAGCAGCCCACTGCGCCAATCGCGGAAACGCGTACGAACCGTGTCCGGAAAGGGCTGCCTGTCCTGAAATTCTATGCAACACTTCGCCCACCGCCTCCCATAACGCTCTTTGAAATCATTCGTGGCGACAGTAAGACGTGCGACTGTGGACTATGCGGCAAGTTTTCGTTCAGCGGCAACTTCTCCTGGAGCTGACAGACTGCACGCTGCCACCGCGGCAGAGCATTGCAGGAATCGCCCCATCCAAGGAACAGGCCGGTGACCGACCAATGCCGCACGCGAGCCATCCCGAACACTCGCCTTGCGAACGGCCGGCTGACTCAACAGAAGCAGATCGTCTTGCATCCACTCCGCCCGTTTCCCGGGAAGCCTGCGACACCAAGGCCCCTTTGGATTCGTCGGCACCCGTGGCCGAGTCTGTGGCAAGCCTGTGCCGACGAATCGTCGAGCGGCTCTCAAAATCCCGCGGATCGACCAATGGTGATGGCAAACCACTCGAAGAATTGGGGCGGAAACTCCGGGGACTTGGCATCCCATTTTCGTTTTCGGAAGACAGCTTGGTCACCGGGGCTCGCTGGCCCGTAAACCGGCTAAGCGATGACGACATGCGTCGCCTTCGGGTCCTGAGCAACTTGACCGGGAAACCTGTCAACGGGCTTCTGCATTTCGCCGTGCAAGCCCTATTCGACCAGACAGAATGGCTGGTGAGGCAGCTCGTGGCACTTCACGAGCGGAGTGGAACCCCGCTTTTGGAATTATTGGGCCAGGCACTCCCACAGCGTCTGGACCAGTCAGGGAATACCCTGGAAGAAACCGGTCGGCAGATGCACCAAGGGGATTACGCAGCACCGACGCAGGTGGATCTGCTTAACACAAGGGCAGCTGACGACTCCAGCATGCCGGATGGCCCAAGAGCGGAGGCTTCCTGTGCTGCTGAATCGTCAGCCAAGGGATCAGTCGGATGATCGCTTGGCCGGTTGCTCCCAGCATTGCCGGCCTCCTTTTCACCAGGTAGGGCCAGGGTACGCCTATTGGCGACGCTAATCAAACGTGGCTACTGGGTGGAACTCCCGCTGGAAAGCCTACCCCAAAAAAGCATGCAACACATCGGCGGACACCTTCCATAACAAGCGTGTAGGCCGGCTCTTTCTCATTGTTGGAACGGGCAGAACAGGATTCCCCGGTACTCGACAGACGCGGCAACCGCTTGCCCGGTTACTGGTCTGCCGAGGACCGGTGGTGCGTGAAATGGTTACTCGAAAAGGTGAAGGTTTCTGTCTGCCTCGCGTGTGCGGGGCGGTATGTGTTCTGACAACACGACCGCCCTGCGTGGGCGGTCCCAGAATTGAAGGAGATCGCCCATGATCCGAATGGATCGTCGGCTGGAGCCGAGTACGCCCGCTTGGCACGCGGTTTTCCTCGCCATGGTTCCGACTATCGTGACCCAGGCCCGTTTTGCGTTTCGGCGTCTCGACCCGGAGGCCCGCGAAGATGCCATCCAGGAAGTGATTGCCAACGCCTTGGTGGCGTTCGTGCGGTTGGTCCAACTGCGAAAAATGGACGTCGCCTACCCGAGCGTTCTGGCGCGCTACGCGGTGGCACAGATTCAGGACGGTCGTCGGGTCGGCAACCGGCTGAACGTCCGCGACGTGCTCTCCCCGTATGCCCAAAAGCGCAAGAACATCAAGGTCGAACGACTGGATCGCTTTGACGAGGAGGACAACGAATGGCGTGAGGCCGTGGTGGAAGACGACCGTACGCCTGTCCCGGATCAGGTCGCTTTCCGCTGCGACTTCCCTGCCTGGTTATGCACCCTGTCTCGCCGCAATCGACGGATCGCCGAGGCTTTGGCGCTCAGCCATAGCACCAGCGAGGTTGCCAGGCGGTTCAGGGTGTCGGCAGGGCGAATCTCGCAGCTTCGGCGGGAGCTGCAGCAATCGTGGCGGGATTTTCACGGCGAAACGCCCCTCGCCGAAGGGGACGCAGCCTGAAAGAACCGCCAGTTTGAACGATGGCGTAGCGGTGGCATCCAGCCTCGCATCCCTGCCGGCCATGCCGACGTAGGCTGGCCGTGTGAGTTGTCACGACAGGCTGGCTAACAAGCCGACCTGGCGTATTTCCATGTCTGCAACAGAAAGGAAGAATTGATCATGTCTAAGGTTAAGCCCGTTCATGAAGTCCGGTTGGGACGGATCAAGGCGGCCATTTGGCGGAACGACACCCAGAATGGCAGCCTGTACAACGTGACGATCTCGCGTCTGTACAAGGACGGCAACCAGTGGAAAGACGCAACGAGCTTCGGCCGCGACGATCTGCCACTGGTTGCCAAAGTTGCGGATCAGGTTCACACCTGGATCTTCAACCAGACCCAGGCCCAGGAACAGAACGGCTCGCAGAATCAGGAACACAACGGTTCTTCGACCGAGGTTTTCTGAAAAGGTTCTTAGAGGCTATCACAGCACCACCGGCCTCTTCCCTTCTCGACTTCGCGAGTAGACAGCCCACCGGTACAAGCTGTCGGAAAAGACGCCAGTCTTTCCGCGTGACTGCGAGCGAAGGCCGTTTGGGGCGACAGTTCACGCGGAGCCCAAGGCGTGACCCCGTCGCATGGCCGCCATTCAGTCTGAGACGGTAAAGCGGAAGCCTTCGCCAAGGACAGGTGACGCCCGGCATCCGGCGATGACCGTCAGGCCGATTTCATTCCCTGACTGCCTTGGGGGTGTACCGCTATTCGCCAGACCCCATTAGAATGCCCCAGGTTCTGCGTTGCCCAATCGTTGTCCCTCCCCAGGGAGGTAGGGTCGCACATCTTTCCCATTTTATCGCTGTCCACTCCAAGATGACCGTCCGCTCCGAGGATTTCCCCCTGGGCCGAAAACTAACGCTGTCCGGTCACTTTACCGAGCCCGTCGTGCTCGAAGCGGTTCGGCTGTTGGGGGACGGCTGCGAGTGTCGCGTTCGCCTGGGCGACGGGACGCTGGAAGAAGTGGTTCTGTCCGCGGACGAAACGGCCCGCCTCGCCACTCACATCGGTCCTGCTGAGACGATTGCGCCGGTCGACCCGCATGATATGCAACTGCTGGTCGAATCCGCCCGCATCCGCTTGGCTTACGCTCACGACCGGCAGTTCGCCGTCAGCCTGTCCGGCATCCGCACGTTGCCGCACCAGATTGAGGCCGTCTACCAGAAGATCCTGCCCCAGCCGCGACTGCGGATGCTGTTAGCCGACGACCCCGGCGCCGGTAAAACGATCATGACCGGCCTGACCGCAAAGGAGCTGAAGCTCCGCGAGGTGGTTGACCGCATCCTGATCCTGTGCCCGGCGCCTCTGACGATCCAGTGGCAGGACGAAATGCAGCGTTGGTTCGGCGAGACTTTCGACATCATCTTTGCGGCCGTCGACCAGCAGCAGTTGTCGAACCCGTGGGAGCGATGCAACCAGGTTATCGCCTCCCTGGACTACGCCAAACAGGATGACGTCCGCGAGCGGGTCTGGCAGCAGCACTGGGACCTGGTCATTATCGACGAGGCCCACAAATGCTCCGCCCGAACCGGCAGCGGCGGGGCTGGACGTGAACCCAAAGTGGTCACCACCAAGCGATACGAGCTGGCGGCGAAGCTGTCAGCCCAGTGCGACCATCTCCTATTGCTCACCGCCACACCACACCACGGCGACGAGGACAAGTTCGCTCACTTCCTGCGTTTGCTCGACAGTGACCTGTTCCCGGAGCCGCATCGCCTAGGCCAGCAGGCTGCCGAGATCCGCAGCGACGTGTTCCGACTCGGTGCCGACTGTCCCTGGGCACTCCGTCGCCTGAAAGAAGACTTGAAGGACATGGACGGCCAGCGACTGTTTCCCGACCGTCACGCCGTCACCGTGCCTTTCACGCTCAACGGCGACGAATTCACGCTGTACAAGTCCGTCACGGCCTACATCAACCAGTACATTCCCCAGCAGCAGGGCCAAAAGAGAACCTCGGCCGCCCTGGCCCGCACGGTTCTGCAGCGGCGTCTCGCGTCCTCGGCCTGCGCGATTCACGAGTCCCTGCAACGCCGGCTGAAGAAGCAGCAGGGATTGCTTGATGAGTTGGAGGGGCTGTCGCCAGCCCAACGAAGCCGCAGACTGGCCGTGCTTCAAGGCCGGCTGGCAGACGCCGAGCAGGAAGAAGACGATCTCGACGATACCGACCGCGACCAATTGATCGACGAATTCACGGCGGCCCAGGAATTGGACCAACTCCGAGCTGAAATCGCTGCCCTGAAGGATCTGGTCGAAGAGGCCCACCGAGTCCGCGAGGCTGCCAACGACTCGAAGCTCAAGGCACTCAAGGCATGCCTCGAACGGGCACAGTTCGCGGAACTGAAGGACGGACGCGGCAAGCTGCTGCTGTTCACCGAGCACCGGGACACGATGAACTACGTCAAGGACCACTTGGGCCGCTGGGGCTACAGGACGTGTGCGATCCACGGCGGTATGAATCCGCACGAACGCAAGCGAGCGCAGGAGCAATTCCGCACCCTGGCCCAGGTGTGCGTGGCAACCGAGGCAGCTGGCGAGGGCATTAACCTCCAGTTCTGCCACCTGATGATCAACTACGATATGCCGTGGAACCCGACACGCCTCGAACAACGGCTCGGGCGCATTCACCGTATCGGGCAGCGTGACGACTGCTACGCTTTCAATTTCGTCGCCACTTCCGGCGAGGATGGCGAAGTGATTGTCGAGGGGCGAATTCTCGAACGCCTCCTGCAAAAGCTGGAAGTTATGAAGGCTTCGCTGGCTGGCCGCGTGTTCGACGTGATCGGTGAGGTACTGTCGCTGAATGACGTAAATTTGCCTGAAATGCTCCGCGAAGCGGCTGTCGATCCGCGCCGGCTTGATGATTACCTCGACCAGATCGACCGGATGGACCCCGAAAAACTGCGTGAGTATGAGCAGGCTACCGGCATCGCCCTGGCCCGAGCGCACGTGGACTTCTCCGGATTCCAGCAACGCAACCTGGAAGTCGAAGAGCGTCGTCTGATGCCCAAATACGTCGAGGATCAGTTCGTCGCAGCGGCAAAGCGAATCGGGCTGCGCATCGAGTTGCGGGCTGACGGCTTGTGGCGTGTAGAGCACGTGTTGGCCGACCTACGTTCTGAGCGACTGCAGTGCGTCCAAAAAATGGGCAAAGCCGACACGGAGTACCGCAAGATCACGTTCCACAAGGATACGCTTGAACAAGACCAGCATCTGGACGTCGTCCTGCTTGGGCCGGGGCATCCGCTCTACGCCGCGGTCGACGAGAGGCTGAATCAAACGCTTTCCGTCGGCCTGGGCGGAACCGCACTGTTCATCGACCCCCTGGCCGCTGGTCCGTACTACCTGCACTTCTTCGAGATCAGCGTCAAGGGAAAGAACTCACGCGGCAACGATGTGTCGTTCTACGCGGAAGTGGTGGCCGTGCGGGAGGAATCCGGTCAATTCGACGTCGTTCCGGCGGACGTGTTGATTGGCTTGGCCCCGCATCCACGCCACAGTAGTTGGCACACTCCGTGTGCCGACCCCGCACACGGAGTGTGCGGTCTACCATTTAACGCCGAGATTCCGCACGTCAATCCTCAGGCCGCAGTGGACCACCTGAAGGGCACCTACCAGATCGAGGTTCGCCAGCGTTGTCAGCAGGAGCGACAGCACTACGCTTCCGTGGTCCGCGACTACTTGGAACGGTCCTTTAAGGCACGGATCAACAAGGCCCAGGAACGGTACATGGGGTTGATGGCTGAGCTGGGGACGAAGCCCGAGTACAAGCTGGCGACCGACGAGGCGAAGCGTCATCTCGACGATCTGGAGCGGAGCAAAAAGGAACGTTTGGCCGGCCTTGATCGGTTGCAGATCGCCCGAACCGGGCCGGTCCGCCACCTGGCCACGGCGATGGTCTTGCCTCCCGACGTCGAGATCGCAAGTGCGATGCGTCAGTGGGGCATCGACACCGACCCGGAGTCACGCCGCAAGAAGGAATTGGCTGCCGAGAAAATTGCGGTCGACGACTTGGTCGCCGAGGGATTCCCGTCAGAATTGATTCAGCGTGTCGCGCATGAGAAACTTACGGGGTTTGACTACCGAGCTCAGCGACCGCTGGACGTCGTGACCGGCAGCATGGAGGTCCGTCGCGTCGAGGTCAAGGGTTACACCCGCGGCAACCCGATCCAGCTGGAGCATAGCGAGTGGACCAAGGCCCAACAGTTGCGGGAAACCTACTGGCTATACGTCGTGTGGGACCCGCTGAGCCCGCACCACGAACTGGTCAAGATCCAGAATCCGTTCCGCGAGTTGGAGCATGTAGTGAAGCATCGCGAGGTAATCCGTCGCTACGAGATTCCGGCCGAGGCCATCGACCGCTATGCGAGGAAAGTGCAGTCATGAGCAAGCCCGGCGACATGCGATTGATCGAAGATTACCTCCCCATCGAGGCGATCAGCGCTGAGGCGTCCCGCGAGAAGTCGGTCCGCAAGGGGCACATCTCGACGTTGCACCTCTGGTGGGCGCGGCGGCCGTTAGTCGCTTGCCGTGCGATGGTCTACGGGGCCCTGGTTCCCGCCGATCGCTGGGTGCCGGATGTCAACCTGAAGCAGCCGCCCGATGATCCCGACAAGACGGCCAAGACCAAGCGGGGCAAGAAAAAGGGCCTGAACCGCCGCGCCGCCAAGGAGTTCGTTGAGCGGCTCTGCAAGTATCCCGGCAATCCGGAGGTGATCGCGGAAGCGCAGAAGCACATCCTGGAAGCCCATGCCGAGCGGCTGACCGCCGAGTTGCAGGACGGACTGCAAAGCGGCCAGATGCCCGCGTGGGTCGAGGAATTCCAGTTTCCAGTAGGTCAGGCTTTCCAGCCTGACGCGAGTCCAGACTCGCCCACTCCCGCGACGGCGGAGGCCGCAGATGGTCACGCTGGAAAGCCTGACATGCGGGTCACCTACGACGACATCGTCGCCGGTCGCGCCCCACGGCCACGCGTGCTGGACATGTTCGCCGGCGGCGGAGCGATCCCACTGGAAGCCCTGCGTCTGGGCTGCGAGGCGTACGCGCTAGATCTGAACCCAGTGGCCCACATCATCCAGCTTTGCACACTGGTCTATCCGCAGAAATATGGTAAGCCCGACCCGGCGGCCCGCGGCATGACCGGGCCGGCAGTTCACGTGGGCGGGTCTCTCCGAGACTCGCATTCCGGTCTCGGAGAGACCGGTCCACGTGAAACCACCTGGGGCGGGTTAGCTAGTGAGGTTCGCTATTGGGCCAACTGGGTGCTGGAAAAAGCAAGGGCTGAAATCGGCGACTTGTACCCTCTGATCCCGGACCCTAAATCGCCACAGGAAGAAATCGGTGCGCCACGGCAGAAGTCGCTTGTTTTCGCGAAGGAGGAACAGCAACGGCTGAAGATGCCCAGGGGCTTCTTGACCCCCGTCGCCTACCTCTGGACCCGCACCGTTCGCTGCAAGAACCCGTCCTGCGGCGCCACCGTCCCGCTGGTCAAGCAGACTTGGCTCTGCAAGAAGAAAGACCACTACGTCGCGCTGAAGATGGTGGCTCCCAAGGCAAAGAAGCAGGTGCGGTTCGAGGTGGTCGAGGCCGCGACCGAGAAAGACCTGGGATTCGACCCCACGGCGTTCTCGAAGGCTGGCAACGCGACGTGCCCATTCTGTGGAGCGGTTGCGGACAGTGAATATGTTAAGGCCGAGGGTCACGCCCGCCGCTTGGCTTTCCAGCCAATGGTCGTGGCCTCGGCGGGAGCGGGCCGAATGGGAAAGGTCTACTCCTCGGCCGATGTCTGGACAGGTATGCTTCAACAGGATTCTGCCGTCCGAGAACGAATTGAGGCTTTGAGTCGGGCGACGGGGCTGACGACGCCCTCTGAGCCGATCATCAACGACGCTAAGGGGGCGTTATTCTGTGTACTCTACGGGCTAAAGTCGTGGGGTGATGTTTTCAATCCCCGTCAGGCTTTGTGTCTACTGACATTCGCGGCGTGCGTGCGAAAGGCCGAAGCTGCGATGCGGGAGGCCGGTTATTGCGATGGGCGTGTTGGCGCGAGCGTCACATTGCTTGCCGCGATGCTGGACAAACTCGCCGACTTCAATTCGGTGCAATGCACGTGGAACTACACGGATGGCGAGCGAGTCCGAGACTCATTCAGTCGCCAAACCCTTGCGATGGTCTGGGACTGTGCGGAGATCAATCCCTTCAATGAGGCGGGTGGCGGATGGATCAAGATTACTGAGGACACACGTGCCGCCATCGAGATGCTGCGCATGGATGGTTGCATTCTACCCAGCATCGAGCGAGGATCCGCTCTGCAGTTGCCGTGGCCGGACAATTCTATTGACGCAGTTGTGACTGATCCGCCGTACTACGACAACGTGCCTTACGCCGACATCTCGGATTTCTTCTATGTTTGGCTCAAGAGAACCGTGGGCCATCTCTATCCACAGCACTTTGCCACCGAAGGGACACCAAAAAGAAATGAAGCGGTAGCTGATGCGGTGAGGCACTCCGGTGATAAGCAGGCTGCCAGGGATGCCTATGAGACCATGATGGCCCGCGCGTTCGCCGAAGCGAACCGGGTGTTGAAACCCGGCGCGACGCTTGCCGTGGTCTACGCTCATAAGACTACCCTGGGGTGGGCTACGCTCGTTGACGCGCTGCGACGAGCGCATTTCGCGGTGACCGAGGCTTGGCCCCTTGACACCGAGATGAAGGGGCGAGTTCGGGCCATGAATTCAGCCGCGCTAGCCACGAGCATCACTCTCGTTGCGCGAAAACAGGTGGAAAGAAGAACCGGCTCGTATGAAATCGATGTTCGGCGTGATTTGGAGGCGATCGTCCGCGAGCGTGTCGAAACCCTCTGGGACATGGGCATCACGGGTTCGGATCTGGTGATCGCTGCGGTGGGGGCCGGCTTGCGAGCGTTCACGCGGTTTGACCGCGTCGAGTACGCCAACGGCGAGGAAGTGCCAGCGGAAACGTTTCTGGCCGAGGTCGAGGCGGTCGTACTGGACACGCTGATGGCCAAGATCTTCGGCTCCACCTCCAGCGGCGTGGCGGGCGTGGACGCGGCCAGTCGCTTCTATGTGCTCTGGCGCTACGTTTACAAGACGGCCGAAATGGACGCGGGCGAGGCGATCGTCTTCACCTACGGCCTGCACGTGGAACTGGACGGCCCGCAGGGCTTGTCCAGCGGCAAGGCCGCCCTGCTCGAAAAGAAAAAAGGGAAGTACCGGCTGCGGGATTTCACCGAGCGTGGCGAGTCGGAGAGCCTCGGCCTGTCGGCCGATGCCGGCCAGCCGGCACCGTTGATCGACGCCTTGCATCGGGCGTTGTGGCTGATGGAAAACCAACCGCGAAAGCTGGGCGAGTTTCTGGACGAAGCGGCCCCGAATCGCGAGCAGTTACGACTGGTGGCCGGCGCCCTGGCCGGCCCCGGCCTGTCTGGCAAGAGCGAGCAGGACGCCGCTCGCCTCTTGGCCACTACCGCCGCCGAGCAATCCGCGCTGGGCAAGTTGCTGGCCAACTGGAGATCGCTGATCCCGGAAAGCCTGTTTGATGCGGGACGGAAGTAGGTCTGGCAGGCCGAGTCGGACCAGCGCCGTGGCCGACTCGGCTGTGTCCAGGGACAAGCGAGAAGACAAGAAAACGCTGACAAACGCGGCTGCTCGAATAGGAGGCACTTGATGACGAAGCGACTGATTTTCACCGTTGCGACTCCGCTCGGCTACCGCGTCAGCCTGTCTCGCGATCGCTGGCGGCAGATCACGCGATTCAAGCATCCCGCCTTGTCGGGACACGAGAAAGACGTGCGGAACTGCCTGCAGAATCCGGCCTGCGTGCGGGAGAGTGCGAAAGACAGGGGCGTGCACATGTTCTACACTGAGAGCGAAGGCGTCTTTCTGTGCGTGGTCACCGCACCTGCGCACGACGACGACCGTTTTGTGGTCACCGCGTACTTCACAACGAACATCAAAGAAGGAACGGATTTATGGAAAAAGTAAGGATCTATTTCGACCGTGAAGGGAACACGCTCAGCGTCTGGTTCGACGATCCGAAGAAGGAGCACGTCTGTGAAGAATCGGATGACGATGTGGTCCTGGTCAAGGACCGTCGTGGTCGGGTGATTGGCTTCGAGCGACTGAATTTCCTGACGCCGAAACAGCGTGAGCAAGGCGGCGGGATACCGCTGGAAGTTCAGATGGTGTGAAGGGCGATTCGCACGTCTCTCGCTACACCAACCATCAAGAGGATCGCATGTCCGTTCATTCGCTGAAACCTTGGACCGAACTGGTAAAGCTCCACCCGGATGTCGAAACGGGTAGCCTGGCCGAGGCCGTGTTCGCCATCGACCTGGGCGCAATTGCCACCGGCGATCCGGCGACGCCCCTGGTGTACCGCGACCCGGACGCCTTCTTCGCGGCCACCTACATCACCACGGACCTGCGCCGATTGCTCGAAGAGGTGCTGGCCAGCCTTGCTGGGATCGGCACCTACAACCGGGTGCTGAAGCTCCGCAGTCCGTTCGGTGGTGGCAAGTCGCACACGCTGGCCTCGCTGCTGCACGCTGGCAAGTCGCGGAAAAGCCTCAATCAGATTGCCGACTGCAAGGGTTTGGCGGACCCAGGCGAAGTCGCGGTAGCCGTCTTCGACGGCGAGAAATTCACGGCTACCGGCGACAAGGATGTGGGCAACGGCCAAAAGGTTCACACGATGTGGGGTTGGCTGGCTTGGCAGCTCGGCCCGGCGGCATACAAGGTCGTGCAGAAACACGACGAAGATCGCGTGGCCCCGGCCGGTGACGAGATCAAGGCCATGCTGGAAGCCCCAGGCAAACCCGTGCTCCTGTTGCTGGACGAGGTGCTGAAGTATATGGAACGAGCGGCGGCTGTGGGCGTCAAGGAGTCTACGCTCCAACGGCAAGCCAAGGACTTCCTCCAGAACCTGACCGTGGAGGTGTCGAACAGTGCCCACGCTGTCATGGTCTATTCGCTGCAGTGGAGCGCCCGCGAGGCGCTGGGCAACGTCGCCCTGTTAGAGGAACTCGACAAGCTGACCAGCCGCAAGGATCAGGTCCGCGAACCGGTTACCGGCGACGAAATCCTGGCGGTGGTTAAACGGAGATTGCTCGGCGATGAGGTTCCGGACGATGTTGCGGGCGACGTCGCAGCCGAATACGCAGATGTTGTGGGCGGATTCTGGCGGGCGCGAGCCGAAACGTCGTCGGCCAAACAAGACGCCGAGGAACAGACCCTGCAGCTCAAGAACCGACTGCAGGCGGCCTATCCCTTTCACCCGGCGCTGATCGACGTCATGAACAGCCGCTGGACCAGCGTCGACGGGTTCCAGCGCACCCGCGGCGCTCTCCGCTTCCTGGCGACGTGCCTGCATTCGCTCAAAGCCCGCGGCGGCGCTAAGCCGGTCCTCGGCCCGGCGGACATCCCCGTGGGCGATGCGGAGGTCCTGCGGGCCATGCTCAAGGACTTGGACCCGCGCCAAGACTACGCCCCTGTCATCACCCACGATCTGGTCGGCTCCAACGCCCGCGCGAAACGCATCGACAGCCGAATTGCCAAGGAAACGCCAGCCCTGGCCAACGTGCATCCGGCCCTGCGGTTGGCCACGGCTATCCTGACCTACTCCTTCGGCGGCCTCAAACGCGAGGAGGGCAGCGATGCATTGCCGCCGGGCGTGACCGAGACCGAATTGCTGGCGGCCTGCATCGGACCGGACCTGGACAGCATCACCGCGTCGGCGGTGTTGGGCGAGCTACGGAACAACTGCCTGTATCTGCACTACGACGGGGTACGCTACTGTTTCAAGAAAGACCCCAACGTCACTAAGCTAATCGAGGACGCGGAACAAGAAGTCGCCCGCGATCAGGACGGTCTCCGCGAGCGGATCAAGGAACTGCTGGAAGGCCGCCTGGCCGGCAGGTCAGATGCGGTGGTGTGGCCGCCCACATCCCAGGATCTACCAGACAAGGAGCCTTTGTTCCTGATCGGCTACATGGGCCTGGAACTCGCTACGAAGTCCGCCGCCCAGCAGAATGACGCAGCCAAGGCGATGCTGTCGAAGCACGGGGATAGCCCACGGTTGTACCGCAACGGCGTCGCTCTGGCCATGCCCGACAAAAAGCCCATCGAAGCCTTGCGCCGAGCGGTTCGTTATCTAATGGCCGTCGAGCGGGTGGAATCCAAGAAGAAGGTGCACCGACTCACCAAGGAGCAAGACGACCAGCTCAAAGAACGTCGCAAGACCGAGGAAGCGGCGGTCGAAACGGCCTTCCGCCAGCTGTACCCAGCGGTTTGGCTACCACGTGTCGGCGAAGGCGGCGCGCTGGACCTGGAGAAGATCGAGATTGGCGGGCGCCCGCTCCAGGCGACCGGCGTCCACGAACGGGTCATGGAACTCTTGGCGGTCGGCGGCAAACCAAAGATCTTCGGCACTTTGGAACCCCGTAAGATCGTAGATCGGATGAAGCTGGGCGAATCGCTGGCCGACGGTGAGCCACCGCGCCAGGGTATCCCCACGAAAGATGTCGTCGATGCGTTTTTTGGCTTCCTAGAACCACCCAGAATCAGCTCGGACGCTGTGCTCCGTAAAGCAATCGCCAAAGGGGTGGCCAAAGGATCGTTCGCCTATACCACGGGGACGCCGTCACTTGGCCCGGACGGAAAGTATCAGGTCGCCCTGTCCAAGGTCGCGATCGACCGCCCCATGACCGACGATGAAGTGGACCTGGATGACGGCTTCCTGATGGTCCCCGCAGCCGTGCCCAGTCCCGCTCTGCCAACGACCACGACGGGCGTCGGCGCTGGCGGCGACACGGGCGGTGATGTTATGACCGTTGGCGAGGGGCCCGCTACGATACCACCTGCGGTCCAGCAGCCCACGGTTGGAGCCACGAGCGGCGCGGACGCCAATCCCAAGGTCCGTACCAGCATTCGCATCACGTTTCCGGCCTCGCGAGGCGAGGTCTTCAAGTCGTTCCAGGCGATCGCCAACCTAGCTGACAAGTCCGATGGCGGAAGAATAAGCGTCGTCATCGATGGCCAGTGCGTCGCTGGCTACGACCCTAACTGGCTCCGAAACGCCGTCCAGGAGCCGCTCGATGAAGCGAACATTGACGGCCTCGAAATCGATTAGCCCCTGAAGTGAGCAGCCCAATCCCTGCCGTATCAGAGAGGGAAAGCCTTGCTCAGAATCGACAGCAAGCAGGCCTGGTATCTGCTCAAGAAACTGAGGGATGCCGGCTCACTTGCCCCATCCGGAAAGCGGAAAGGGAGGCTTCTTCACCGACACCACTTTGTGATGACCACGATTAGTCATGACAAGGACTCCTTTGTTGGGGTTAGGCGGCGGAAAGTGGACGTACGCATGTCTCGTGCAGCGTCTGTGTTTCATCAGGCAAAACTCCCGTCAGAAGAATCAGCCACTCGTCGCTTTTTCAGTCGGGAGCGGGAGCATCTCGCCCAGCTCGATTGACTCGAACGGCCTGACAATCCGACGACGGTAGCGCAGAACGCTTGGGCTGAGGGTTGGAAGGCTGGCCGCTTCCCGCCGGCGGTTTACGTACCGCAGTAGGTTCAGCAATTGCTGTCGCACCGGTGCGTAGGGCTCGAAGGGCAGATCACGGAATTCGGCAGCCAGCGCCGCCGCCGAGCGGTGCGCGGCGATGTCGAACAAGTATGCCTTCAAACCCTTATGCAACTCTCTCTCGATCTGGACCCGGACACGCCATTTGTCGTCCCGAACCGGAGCGTCCTGTTTGTTCAGCTTTCGCTTGAACCCCCCTTTGGCGACCGAGATCGAGTAACCCTCGAACTTGATCGGCACTCGCCGGGCGTCGCGGATGCTTCTCGTTTCGTCATCGAAGAACGGATGAAACCCGTGCGTCGCCAGCAGCAGGAATCGGCGTTCGTAGCGGAGGTAGTGTACATTGGCAATCCCCACGGCTTTGCGCCTCGCCCGCGACGTGCGCGAGACGCTGATCCCGTATCTTGCCACGAGCTTTTCGTCCACGCTTCGAGGGTCTTTGCCTGGCGGGACAATTCCGGAGACGTAAAACCAGTAACCATGCGGCAGGTAACAGCTGACCAACTGCTGAACGAACCCAGCCACGGACGTGGCGACACAACGGTACTCCATGCCCCACAATCGGCAAAACCTCGGCAATTGCTTCCAGCCGCGGTCTAAGCGGCCGAAGAAGAAGGGGTTATTTGCGGCTAACCCCGAGCCGTTGCTTAAAGCAAAACCTTATCTGTACACTTCGACCGAATTTGGCTACAGATCGGGTATCAGTGTGAAGAGCCGACCGAAGTCAAACAAGCTAACCTCCATCAATGCCACTACGAAGATCGGATTGCTTGCGGCCAACCCCGATCCCTTGCTTGAAACAGAACCTTCCCTATGCACTTCGACCGAACCCGGCGACAAATCGGGCATCAGTCTGAAGAGCCGACCGAAGTCAAACAAGCGGGCGTGACAGCCATGCCGCCAAAGGCCGCCCGGGAGAATCAGCGGTTTTTCGCGGTAGTTAGCCGACGTGCTAGCACGAAAAAGTAACGTCTTGGAGGATTCTTGTCCGGATCGGACGCTAGCTTATGGCGTCGGAAAG